>JAKUUI010000199.1 GCA_022448485.1 SAR324 cluster bacterium | reverse complement strand
TTGCTGCATTAGCACATAAAAATAACACTCCGGTAAATGTCGTTGATCAACCGGAACTTTGTTCTTTTCTACTGCCCTCCATTGTGGATCGATCACCATTGATTGTCGCAGTATCGAGTTGTGGTAAATCACCGACTTTTTCCCGTTTTATCCGTAACAAAATTTCAGATTTTCTGCCGGAATCCTACGGCCCACTTGCTGCCATGCTGGGAGAGTACCGTAACAGAATGAAACCATTTCTCCTGACTTATGAGGCAAAAAAAGAGTTTTGGCTACGCATGATTTTTTCCAGTCCTGTTGTTGAACTTTTTATTTCTGGAGAAAAAGATTCTGCCAGGATAATTTTGGAAAAAGAGGTGGAACAGCACTCAAAACTTAATAAAGTTTTGAGTGAACAGGTTGGTTAGATCTCTCCCTTCGATCGAAATGACCCGTTGCAGTCAATAATATCAGTTTCTTACAAGAATTCGTGATTCACGAGGAACTATAAAAATTAAACGAGTAATCGATGACCCTCTTGTTTGAAAAGCTGCTGGAAAACCCTGAAAAAACGATGACTTCGATCATCCAACGCGTGGCGACCGGTCCGCAAATGAGCAAAAGCATTTCTTACGATGAAGCACGGGCAGGTATGCGTCTTGTTTTGGAGGAACTTGCTGATCCAATCCAGTCAGCAGTGTTTTTGATTGGTTTGCGGGTGAAACGTGAAACAGACGATGAAAATAAAGGTGTTTTGCAGGGTATCCGAGACAACACAAAAACCGTAGTCGCAGATGTAGATGAATTAGTTGATATAGCAGACCCTTACAACGGTTATGGCCGCAGTCTTCCGTCTTCTCCATTTTTACCGGTGCTGCTGGCTGAAGCCGGAGCCCCTGCGGTATCACACGGAATAGAAACAGTTGGACCGAAATTTGGGGTGACGCACAACCAGGTATTACAGGCAGCCGGGGTTTCGGTGGAGTTGACCGGGGAGGAAGCCGGAAAGCAAATCAGTAATCCGGAAATCGGCTGGGCCTATGTTGATCAAAGCTCTTTTTGTCCGAGCTTGTTTGGGCTGGCGGATTTTCGAAAAAGAATTGTGAAACGCGCGGCTATTTCCACTGCAGAGGTTTTGACAGGTCCAGTACGTGGCCGTAAAAAAACACACTTACTGACCGGTTATGTTCACAATGAATATCCGCCGATTTACACCATGCTGGCCCGACATTCCGGATTCGATTCCGCACTTTTGCTGCGGGGTACAGAAGGAGGAGTAACTCCTTCATTACGCAAGCGTGGTGAATTTGTCCGCTATTGGGAGCAGGGTGAAGATACAGTTGTTGAAGCTGATCCAGCAGAAATTGGGATTGAGCAGGTAAATCGCCTGGTGCCGATTCCACCGGCGCTGCTGCCAAAAAAAGATAGAGAATTTGGGCCTGATGAAAACAATGCTGAAATTGCAAAACTTGCAGCAAAAGAAGGCTTGGCTGCATTGGAAGGGGAAAACAGCCCTACCAGTGACGCTTTGCTTTATAGTGCATCTTTGACACTTTGGCATTTGGGGCGTTATAACTCTGTTCAGGATGCGGCTTTGGTGCTACGAGAAATTTTATCCGGCGGCAAAGCGGCAGAGCGTTTCCGTAAAGCGGCTGGAGCAAAAAATGAGTAACCCTTTTGATCTGCTGATTGAACGAAATAAAGAGAAAATTCATGAAAAGTGGTTGACTCGGCGTTTGGGAATTTTTTCTGAGCAAAAGCGGTCTTTGATCATGACGCAGATGGACCAGTTTCAAAATCCAATTCGTCACGAAATGGCGGAAGGATTAACAGGAATTTTGGTACATTTTGAAAACAAGGGGGAGCATTTTACCAGCGCCCTGGATCAAATTACAAGAGTTTTAGCTATTCAGGATTTTCCTCCGTCCAGGTCCATGGCTCTTTTTTATGAGTTGAAAGAAATTGTACGGGATATTGCGAAAAAAGATGGAGTCAGTTTCAGAGCAAAAGATTGGGGAGAGTTTAACTCCCGTCTCGAACAAATGACGCTGGAAGCCTTTGATTCTTATGTGGATCATCGGGAAAAAATCTATCAGATTAAAGTTGATGAAAGTAAAAACAGGGCATTTATGCTCTTGAAAAAGGCAGGATTATGAAGGTGATTTATCCATTAATTGCGGTCGTGTTTCTTGGTGCAGTTGCTTTTGCCGGAGTTTCTGCGGGCCTGGATTATTTATTTGGTGTCATCATTCCATATTTTGCACTGTTTGTGTTTTTTGTCGGATTCATTTGGCG
>JAKUUI010000198.1 GCA_022448485.1 SAR324 cluster bacterium | reverse complement strand
AATGGTGTGCTATGGCAGGTTCTTGAGGCTTTAGCGGGAGGTAGTACTAGTGTCTAATGAAATAAAAAGCAAGTAAATAATTAAGGTTTTTTCCCAGAATTCTTGGCCCTTTACAGTGAGTTAATACTCTCGACTCCATGTTTATGTTTACCAGGGTCCTGTCCCAATGAAGCATATTCCAGCAATACATTTTTTGTGTGCATTCCAAGACAACTTACGCTTTTTGTTTTCCACAGATCATCGGGTGTTAATTTTCAGGTCTAAGAAATCGTGATCTTCTTTTCCACAAAATACTGAAGCAATTTCTCGTTGAAAATTTGCATATCACGGTAGTCAATTGCGCCGATGTTGGCGATTCGGAATGTATCTTTTTTTGCACCCTTTCCTGGATAAATCGTGATGTCGTTTTCATAAAAATAATCATGCATCTCCATAAAATCATAGTCTGGAGATTGCGGTTCAACAATCGCGGTCAACAGCTTTGAATGCTGAGATTCAGGTAAGAGGAGTTCCAAACCGACTTTACCTAGGCCATTAAGTAGTGTTTCATAAGACTTGAAATAACGGGCAGTACGTCCGGCTTGTGTTTCAACAAAAAACTCATCCAAAGCAGTGTTGAGTGCATAAACAATTTGTACCGGAGGTGTGAACTGAAACTGTCCTGTTTTTTCAATGTAGCTGTGATTTCCCCACAAATTAAGGTACAAATTCCGGGGTGGAATATTTGCTGTTTTGGTGAGCTTTTTCTTGTTGGCAATCACAAAGCTTGTGCCTGCCATACCTTGAATGCATTTGTTGGAAGAGGAGATTAAATAATCGATCGGTTGTTCCTGTAAGTCAATCGGCAGCCCGGCATAAGAGGACATGGCGTCCACGATGGAATCTACATCATATTTTTGGCAAAGCTCCAACAGCTCCCGGAGTGGATTGAGCATACCGGTAGTTGTTTCATGATGCACAAAAGCAAAATGCGTCAATTCACGGTCTTGCTGAAGAATTGATTCGATTTCCTTCACGTCCGGATATTCACCCCAGCCGATCCTGTAAGTACGGTGCGGAATGCCGTAAGCCTGAATAATTGTTTCTGCGCGTTTGCCGTATGCTCCGTTGTCCAGGATAAGAATTTTGTCTTCCAGAGCCACTACTGAACTTAAGGCCGCTTCTACTCCGGCAGTTCCGGACCCCGCAAAAATGACTGCGTTGTGAGTGGATTTACCATTGACAACCTTCACTATTTTTTTCAGGACGGACTGGGTGAGATCACCAAATTCTTGTTCACGCGGACAAATGTCTGGAACCATCAGTGCTTGTTTGACGCCGTCCGTCGTAGTGGCCGGACCGGGATTGAGGAGAATATTACGTTTCATGGGGAAATTGTCTGGAATGTTGATGAATATGGTGGGTTCAGCTTCTATAATTTTATATCCTACTAAATTTTCTCTTATCTGTAAAATGCAAATGAACAATTCTTTCGATTGATTGAATCAATATTAAAAAGTTTTTTCTGTTAAACATTTGATTTGTGAAAAGTAAACAATCTCTTTAAAACATAGAAAGGATTCAAAATTTATATTTTGACAGACAGAAAAAAAGTGTTATCATCACTTTCCCCTAATCGCCGATACATACTGAAACAATAATCACATAAATCAAGGAAACAACTAATCCTTGACTGTATCGTAACCACAGCAAACGCAAATGTCTTAAAGAAAGCTATTGTTTTAGTTCAGCATTAAAAAATATTTTCTGCGGGTTCACATGAGTGAATCACGAGAGTCGAAATGATTGGTTATCAATTTGTTACAAGATGGGATTTTTTACTTATTTATTTGGTTTTGCAAATGAGTATGGGTTCTAATTAATTATTAACAAACAAGGAAAATCTATTGTGGCTGAAATACAGCTCAAAGGCATCTCAAAGTCATTTGATAAAAGTGAGGTCATCAAGTCACTGGACCTGTCGATTACCAACGGTGAGTTCATCACTATTGTGGGACCATCCGGATGTGGAAAATCGACCCTTTTGAGAATAATCGCGGGTCTTGAGATTCAGTCAGCAGGTGACGTGATCATTGGTGGTCGTGAAGTCAATAAAATCAAGGCCAGTGAACGTGATTTGGCTATGGTCTTTCAGTCATATGCTCTTTATCCTCATTTGACGGTTCAGCAAAATATGATGGTGCCTCTTAAACTTCGGCGACTGTCAAGATTGGAACGTTTTCCATTGTTAAACTGGTTTTTACCCAAACGAAGTTCCAAGATGATTGATTTGAATG
>JAKUUI010000197.1 GCA_022448485.1 SAR324 cluster bacterium | reverse complement strand
CATCAACAACACCACCCCAATAGTACCTCCGGAAAAAGAAGAAATCGCCGCAATTGTTAATGCCTTACCAGCCTGTCCCTCTCGAGCCAATGGATAACCGTCAAAAGCCGTTGCCACTACTGCTGCCTCACCAGGAGCATTAATTAGTATTGAAGAAGTGGAACCTCCGAAAATTGCACCATAATATACTCCGGCCAGTAAAATCAGGGTTGTCGAGGGATCACCGATCTGAAGACTTACTGGAATCATGATAGCCACCACCGACATTGGCCCAAGTCCGGGGAGCATTCCGATGATCGTACCGACAAAACATCCTAAGGCTGCAAAAAACATGTTCTGAAAAGTAAAGGCCGTTTCCAGACCCAGCAACATTCCATCAAGCATTTGATTCCTCAAAAAAAAGTTGCTTGGTGAAACGCGACGAAGATTTTTTAGGGGGACTATAAAATTGAATTATAATTTTTAAAGTCATTGGTAGATCCAGCTAGGCCAGGGTCGTAAGAAAATAGTCAAAACTTGATCAACCAAATACCAAACGAGCAGGCTGGCAGTGATTGAAATAGGGACGAGTAAAGTGTAGCGTCGTTCACCTAGCAAAACTCCTCCTAGAACCAGAAACGCTGAGGTACAGAAAAGAAAACCTAATACACGTAGAGACAGGGCAAAAACAGTCGCTAGAACCAAGAGTCCAATGCCCTGACCCCAGTTAAAATTTTGAGGGTTTTTAAGATATTCTCCATCTGGTCGATTGACGGTTCCATCACCTTCAATTTCGAAATCTGGAGCTTGTGGCTGGATAATAATGGCGATAGAGCAAATGACACCGGCAATGGCCAAACCAATTGGCATGGTGTTTGGTCTTACCGCTAAAAAACGCTCAAAAGGTAGGAGATGGTAGCTATAGGCGAGGTAGCCATAGCCGCTGGAAAATGCCAGCAGCACCAAAGCCACCACGCGGTTTAGATCCAGCATGGTGAATTAGGGGGAGAGATTCAAATTTCCGGAAAGCACAAAACTTTCCGGAAATAACGAAAATATTTGGTCTACAAGAATCCCAGCTCACGCATCAGATCTCCTATAACTTTTTCCTGTTCTGCGAGGAAAACCATGAACTTGTCGCCAGGGTTATATATGTTGACCCAACCATTGCGGGCGCGGACTTTTTCCCACTCTGGAGTTTTATACATTTTTCCGAGAACCTCAATGTAGGCTTTACGCATATTGCTCGGCAGGTCTGGAGCAGCAAAAAATCCTCTCCAGTTGACGAAAGTGACATTGTAGCCTTGCTCGATTAATGTAGGTGCATTGGGTGCCGCATCCACGCGTTCTGATGAGGTCACTGCTATCATGCGGACTTTGCCAGCTTTTTCCATGCTGACAGCCTCTGAGAAACCTGTGGAAAGTGCATCTCCTTCTCCGGATAGCAGCGCGGCCATAGCCTTCCCTCCTGCATCAAAAGGAATGTATTTTACTTTTGTAGGGTCTGCACCGGCAGCTTTGAAGGCCATTGCAGGAACCAGATGGTCCATACTTCCCGGAGCAGAACCGCCGACGATGGCAACGCTTTCAGGATTCTTTTTGTAGGCTCTGACAAGGTCCTTGAAGTTTCTGTAAGAACTGCCTGCAGGAACAACGAGTGCAGCATAGTCACCGATGGTTCCAGCGATCAAGGTCAGGTCCCTGAAATTCTGGGGAAAGACCTTTGTTAGTGATCGGATGACTATTGGTGTTGAGTTTACCATCAATGTGCCGTGATTGCTTTTGGAGTTTTCGATTAAGTAGCCGATGGCTTTGCCGCCACCTCCACCTGACATATTTTCAAAAGTTGCTGAGCGAATCAAACCAGCTTTTGTCAAGGCTTCTCCAGTGCCTCTTGCAGTTCCGTCCCATCCACCGCCAGCACCACCGGGAATGAGAAAATGGATTTTGTTGATTTCTACTGCAGTAAGGCTGCCTGTGGAAAGAGCGACTGATGCGATTGCAATTGCAATCACTTTAACGAGATTTTTCATATTTGTTCTCCTATATGGATAATTAATAAAATGGCTTGAAACCAGGGATTAAGACAAAACCAAAAACTAAGTGGTTTTGACCGGCCACGATCTAAACATATAAGAATTGAGATCGCAGCATCATAGTTTCATACACCCGCAGATTTCAGTCAGAAATCTGCTGGAATGCATTCTTGAAAGACTGATGCTAAACTAGAGATGAGAGTAAGTAAAGATTACGCAGTTAAAAAATGTTCATTTTGTTTTAGTCATTTTGTTCATTTTGTTCA
>JAKUUI010000196.1 GCA_022448485.1 SAR324 cluster bacterium | reverse complement strand
GGTTGATTTGTTTAAAATTCAAAGTTTTGTCAGACTCATCAGCCTCCATCAGCTCAGCCTCCATCAGTTCCTTTTCAAGAAAAAACAACTCCTTCTGCACTTGATCACGTTGGTCCGAACTAAGAGTTTGCAGTTTGGTCGCCTTGGAGATGGCAAAGATGCAAATCGAGACAATAGCAACTACAGTGATAATTAACAGCCAAATTGTGGAGGCATGATGACGCATCTGCGTCCAGGCAATTAGATTGAGAAACAGCACGCATAAAATCGCATAACTGAGCAGAATGGAAGTGTATGCCTGAATGCGCAGATAAAAGGCTTCACCAAAGGAACGCAGAGTTTTGCGGCAGATCATCCAGGCAAAAACATTCACCGGTTGCTTGATGTCAATGTACACATACTTATCATTTTCCCCGTGCCGGTCGAATTCCTGCGTTTTGTCAATGGTGCTGTCTCTGTCCTTTTCCTCCGGATGCGGTCTATGAAACAAAAACTCACTCAAACGGAGTCCCGGATACTGAATCAACTGACCCAGTTTTTTTAAGGTGGTTGCTCTTCTTTTGAAATCGTGGGTGCAGACAAACCCAAACAAAAGATTTCCTGCACTTCCGATAAAAAATCCTATCAGGCAACCGATAAAGATGATCACTTCCAAAGTGGTATCACCAAAAGCGTTCAAACCGTAACTCAGGCGTATCAGAAATGTACTCAACATAATCGTAAGAGCCGCGGACAGGATGCATAAAAAGTAAATCGGTGGGAATTTAAGCTGATACACCGAACTCAGAATTTGATGCAGAACAAAACCGGCGGTAACTTCATCCTTTCCATTGCAGGCGGTTTCCGCAGTGAACAACTCATCTGTCGGATGTTTCCGGAACCGACCGCTGGTTTCTTCGTCCATTTTGAAGGAAATCCCCTGCAGGGTTACATCGTTTTCATCCATCGCACAGACTAGTTCATCTTCAATTAAACCGGGATGATTTCCGGGATTTGTCCAAGCGTTTCCCACCAGGCGGCGGTTGGTTTGATCCTCAGTCCAGTGAGGAGCGGGGCGACTGAGTTGAGCGTAATCTTCCGGACGGTAATAGCCGTATTTAACCGAAACGATCAATCCACGTAAGGAGAAAAAAAGATAGGCCATGATAATCTGAAACAGATCAACATTTTGCACAAGACTCTCAGGAGCAAAAATTCTCAGTAACAGGGTGGTCACGACTAACCAGAAAATCGGATAGAATAAGATCCACATAAAGATATGATTGCCGCGTGAATTGTGCTTAAGCGAACACACAAACAGGCAACGGTGGTTCATTACATGCCATGCTCTGGAGAACGAACGCTCGACCAGCAGAACGGCAATCGGAGAAATCAGTACTGGAGGTAAATTCTCGTAAAGCAAGGTGGTCCAGAATTGTTTCCAGGAGAATTCGACAGGAGTGTGGAGTGTGTGTAATTTATCTTTGGGAATCGAACTTCGTAGTTTGGCCGCATCAAGGCTATTGGAAAACTGAGACAACAATTGCCCATCTTCCTCTTTAGAAGGACGCCTTTTATGTAGCCTTGATTTATTTTTATGATGCTTCACCTCCGGAAACGAAGGTTTTGAAACTGCCTCATCCATTTTTTCTCTTTTTAAACTGGTTTCAAATGGGATAAATTAAATACTAAACTGCGCCTTGTCCTGGTTCTGTTGCTCAGAATGAAAATAACACGAATTGCATATATTTGTTTTCACTTTTTATCTTAGCTTATTTGTTTAGTTTTGATTCACAGAAAAGCCTTAAATTTGTCATCCCGGATATGATCCGAGATCCAGCACACTCATAAAGTTTAGATAATCGATTTGGATAAATACTACTTGATTCCGGGTCTACGCTCCGCTGCCAGGAATTACAATGAACCGGCGAAGAATTAGGGGGACACGATACTTATTTCAAAACAAGGACACACTTCATGTCCCCGTAATTCTTCAAATCAGCAATAGCGTTCGATTCCCACAATCTGCTCATCCGAGTAGCGATCTCCATGCGCAAATCCAACAGGCAAAATCCGTTCAATTTCTGTCCGGTCTTCATCTGTAAGTTTAATCTCATCCGCACCCGCCCACTCTTTTAGATGTGCCGCGCTTCGTGTTCCTGGAATCGGTATAAGATGCTCTTCCTGGTCTAGAATCCAAGCCAGTGCGGCTTCTGTTGTGCTCCATCCACGGGATCGGGCAAAGTTCCGGAAACCTGAAATCATTTTGCAGTTGGCGGAGAAATTTGGTTCAAGAAAACGAGGCATGTTTTTGCGGAAATCT
>JAKUUI010000195.1 GCA_022448485.1 SAR324 cluster bacterium | reverse complement strand
TCCGGAGAGTCCGTTGGGAATGTCCGTTTCGCGCATCATGCCGAGGATTTGATCGGCGAGGATGTCTCCGCCGTCTTCGACCTTTGTATCGGTGAGATCTGCTCCCATGGCGGCGGCGGCTTGCCAGTGTCGTTCGGCGCAGGCTGGGCCAGTTTTGCGAAAAACTGCCGGAGAGTTGACAATCACGGAAATGCCGTGCGGAACCATGGGATGATCGGCAGGCCAACCTTCCGGAGCATAATCTTTTACAAGTCCGGCCACCGCATAGGACATACCGTGAGGAAGATGACATCCGGCGTTTCCAAAACCTATGCCCGCTAACATTCCGGCAAACATCAGTGCGTCATAGTTTTCTTCAACAGGTTCATTGACCGCCTGCACGATGTGTTCTCCGACGAGCTTTATGGCTTCCAGACAGGCCATGTCGCTATATGGATTTGCACCTTGATTTAGTGGACGTTTCTGGGAAGATTCCGGAGCAGGACGATGCGTGTACGGCCGTGCTGTGATTGACTCACACGCATGACTAAAGACATCAAATCCGTTTGCGGCCCTTACTAGAGGAGGCAATGAAGACAATACACTTGGATCCAGGACACCAAGATTAGCACGAATTCTTGGGCTTACAATTCCCGTTTTTGCTTCCATTTCTAGTAGGTCGAAAATGGCGATTCCCGTGCATTCACTTGCTGTACCGAAAGTGGTAGGGCAGGCAATGTGTGGCTTGAGTATACCGGGGACTGGAACTGCCTTGCCGATAGGCGCGTTTACATAATCAAGAAAATCCGCGGGATAACAGGAATAGAGATTTGAAGCTTTACAGGTATCCATCACAGATCCACCACCGACAGAAACAAAGCCGTCAAATTTACCCTCACTGGCAAACAGTGAGCCCTGCTTGAACGAAATGTCAGTAGGCTCGACGGCAACCTGATCGTATACCTCAACTTCCAGTCCATTGGATTTGAGAGATTCAACTACCTTGGCAACCGGTTCCTGTTGAGCTACCCGAGGGTCCGTGTAAACGGCCACCCTACTCATCCCAAGAACCCTAGCATCATCACCCACTTCACGCAGCGAGCCTCTACCAAATTTAATTTTTGGGGCTTCGACCGAAAATACTCGATCACCTCCAGGTTTATGTGAAAAGTAAGCAGAAAAACTCATAAAATCCTATTAATTAATGAAATAAAATATGAGACTATTTACCGTAAATATATTCCGGCAGCCAGAGGACTATTTGCGGAAACAATATAATCAGGATTAAGCCAAATACTTGAATAACCATAAACTGCATCATCCCACCGTAAATATCCTTTAGATCCCATTCCGGTACAACTCCTTTGAGAAAGTATGCTGAAAGTGCAACTGGAGGCGACAGCCAAGCAGTTTGAAGATTGACTGCCACAAGGATTCCAAACCATGTAAGATTAAATCCTAACTTTTCAACGAGAGGTAGAATAACAGGAAGAATGATCATCACTATCGGAACCCATTCCAAAGGCCAGCCAAGCAGAAAAATCATCAACATGATCATTGCGAGAATAAACATGGGAGGCATATCAAGCCCCATCATGTAATCAGTAAGTAACATTGGAGTTCCCAGACGTGAAAAAACTGCACCAAAAAAATTGGATGCAGCAACAAGAAAAAGGATCAATGTAGTAATTTCCAATGTTTTAATGAGCGTGTCAAACAACCCACTCAAATTCAGTTTTCTGTAAGCCAGTGCCAGCAGGACCCCGCCGAATGCACCCATCCCTGCTCCTTCAGTAGGAGTTGCAAAACCAAATAATATACTGCCCAAAGCAGAAAAAACCAAAGCCGCAGGTGGCACAAGTCCAAGAAAAAACTCGTTTAAAACATGTGACATTGATTTAGCTCTTTCTTCCGGAGGAAGTACTGGACCAAGTTCATGGTTCAGATAACAACGTAATAGAGCATAACCTGTGTAAAGTGAGGCGAGGAGTATACCTGGAACTATTGCTGCAGCAAAGAGATCTGTCACAGGAACTTCCAATATCGGCCCCATTACCACCAGCATGATACTGGGTGGAATCAGAATACCCAGAGTTCCGCCTGCGGTGATAGTTCCTGCAGCCAGTTTGACATCATATTTTGAGCGGTTCATTGTTTTGGCAGCCATTATCCCAAGTATCGTAACAGAAGCACCAACAATCCCGGTTGCTGCAGCAAATATCGTGGAGACAAATAATACTGCTATAAACAATGATCCCCGTACACGGGAGAGCATCAGTTGAACTGCCTGAAACAGGCGTTCCATTAACCCTGCCTGTTCCAT
>JAKUUI010000194.1 GCA_022448485.1 SAR324 cluster bacterium | reverse complement strand
AGCATGGAACTCAATAAATAGTAACCGAACGTTTTTATTCCTACCCTCCCCAATGTTTTGGGATCACCCAGTCCCGCCACGCCAGAGGTGATTGAGGTCAAAATGAGCGGCACGATTATCATCTTGAGAAGCCGCATAAAGATCGTTCCCAGCGGTGCGGCAATGAGCGCTTTTTCGCCCAAAACAAGAGCAAAAATGGCTCCCAGCGCCATAGCGATGAAAATTTGCCAGTGGAGTTTCATAGGAAAGGACAGAATTTAATTGCCGTGGTAACAACGGCAAAGGTGTTCAAATAATGATGGTTCACCGGAGAATCCATACATATTGAAGTTTCGCTATCATATTATCAATTGTGGATTGTGACAGTAAAAAATAACAGATTGAACCCAGTGTCTATAATTTTATCAAACAGTAAATTGAACCAGAGCATATTCCGAAAAGCTTCTTGGGAGGTATAAAATGAAAATGTACCGCAGAGATTTTATCAAGATGACATCCGCTGCTATAGGCTACTCGGCTTTGGGAACTGGCCTGATGGCGTCTTCAAAATATCAATCCACTCCTACCCAGAAATCTTTGGTTTTTGATGCCATGGGAGAAATCCGTGATGTCTATCCGCGAAAATTGGTCAAGGAAATCTTGGATAGTGGACTAAATGCCATAACAGTCACACTCTGTGATCCTAAAACTTTTGAACATGAAGCTTTTGAAGCAGCGAAAGATGGAATCTTGCATTATGATCGTCTTATTGAAAAACACCCAGATATGTACAAGAAAGCGATCCAGGTATCAGATATTGATAAGTCCCGTCAAGAAGGCAAACTTGCTATATTCTATCTGTTCCAAAATTCTACACAGTTTGGCCGTGACTTGGACTTGGTCGACATGTTTTATGGACTAGGTGTTCGTTCAACCCAAATAACCTACAATTATCAGAATTGGGCTGGTGCTGGATGTAAAGAAAGGACAGGCGCCGGCTTGACCAATTTCGGACTTGAGCTTGTTGAAAAAATGAATGAAGCTGGTATGTTGATTGACCTCTCTCACGCCAACATGCAAACTATGGCCGATGCGGTTGACGCTTCTAAAGTACCGGTCATCGTCTCTCATACAGCCTGTGAGGCGGTGTATAAAAATGCCAGAAACACCACGGATGAAAATATGAGGCTTGTTGCAAAGAAGGGTGGTGTAATTGGCATATGCCAGATCAGACCGTTTGTGACGAATATTAGGAAAGGAGCTTTTGAACATTATCTAAACCATATTGAACATGCTATTAAAGTCGCCGGTATTGACCATGTAAGCATTGGCAGTGATCGTGATCACCGTGTAATTGAAATGTCTGATGAATATATCGCAGAACTAAAACGGGAAGAAGGCAACAATTTCGATGCAAGCCACTGGCCGCTTTTCATGGATGAACTTAACGGTCCCCGGCGCATGGAAGTGATTTGGGATGGTCTTAAAAAAAGAGGTCTTTCCGAACGCAAACTTGAAAAAGTGATGGGACAAAATAACTATAGGATCTACAAAGAAGTGGTCGGATGAATTACATATGTATCAAAAGACACCAAGTCGTCATCCATACAATTCAATATTTCCCACAGGCCTGAGTCTTGATCTCGGCCATAGTCCGCTCTAACTTTTATGTTCTTAAACCGTGACAGGAATCGAATGAGTTGGATAAAGAACATATTCTTTTTCCATTTACTTTGCTGGATGACCGCTATCTCAGCGCAGACGAGCATTGCCGACAGCCTCTTGACATCCTTGGCCTGTGGGAATTGCCATCTTGGTGTAAGGCAAAATCCGGATATAAGAAAGATGGCGCCTGACCTCAGTCATGCGGGACTAAGGTACCGACCGGCATATATCTACACATTTCTTCAGAGTCCAAAACGTGTTCGGTACAATGTCGGGGCGGCGCGCATGCCGGGATTTCACTTTTATGGTAAGGAGGCTTTAGCTGTAACACTTTTTCTTATGGAGCAGAAGAAAAGTGTAAACCTGGCTGTTCTACCGAAAGGTTCAGTTTCCAATGCTAAGCTGGATGCCGAGCGGCTGATTGAGGGGGAGCTTGAGTGCACACGCTGCCATGGTCTCAATGGAAAAGGTCAAAACAGTTCCACCGATCTCACCGATGCCGGCATGAGACTAAACAGGAAATGGTTCAAACAGTACTTGGTAGCACCCCGGCTTTTTGATGGCGACGATACGGCCATGCCCAGTTACTTCTATCTGGTCAATACAACCACCGGAGATTACAAACCTGTCACTCCCGATGCATCTGTACGGATTGATGCTGTTGTCGATTATTTT
>JAKUUI010000193.1 GCA_022448485.1 SAR324 cluster bacterium | reverse complement strand
ATCAACAAATCTCCATTTGGAAGCAGCAGCTTCGAAACGTCAGCCCGATTTCTTCAACCTGGTGATCCAATACTTTTTATTGAAGACGGTGTTTACGCTGTGCAAGCCAATAACAAATTTTCTGTTGCCTTAACAAACATTCTTAAAAACAATCAGGTTTATGCTCTTGTTCCAGACCTGAATGCGAGAGGCATTTCTGAGATCACTGATGGGGTCACATCAATCGAATATGAGGGTTTTGTGGAACTGGTAGAGAAACACCAAGTTAACAGTTGGCTTTGATTAAGGATTTGCTCAAAGATACCGACCACACGAAAATCCTCTTAACATTAATTTTAAACTAGTACTCCTTTTCCTATAGTCCATTTACAAAAAGAACCAACATCTGATGAATTACGGTGCTAACTAGAACCAAAGATATTTGTTAAAATTGATGAAAAACTCTTTTGAAACCTTGCTGGAAAATCCAGAAAAAACAATGATTTCGATTATCCAGCGTGTTGCCACTGGTCCGGAACTCAGCAAAAGCATTACCTACGATGAAGCTCGGGCCGGTATGCGTCTTGTTTTGGAGGGACTGGCTGATCCAGTTCAGGCAGCGGTGTTTTTGATTGGTTTACGAGTAAAACGCGAAACTGATGATGAAAACAAAGGCATTTTACAGGGAATTCTGGACAAAACAAACACCGTTGTCACGGATGTAGATGAATTGGTGGATGTGGCCGATCCTTACAACGGATATGGTCGCAGCCTTCCGTCTTCTCCGTTTTTGCCGGTGCTTTTGGCAGAGTCCGGAGTTCCTGCTGTATCGCACGGAATTGAAACGGTCGCTCCTAAATTTGGTGTGACTCACAGCCAGGTTTTACAAGCAGCAGGAGTTTCTGTAAATCTTTCAGGAGAGGAAATATGGAAACAGATATGTGATTCAGATGTCGGCTGGGCGTATGTTGATCAAAGCACGTTTTGTCCGAGCTTGTATGGCATGGCACAGTTTCGTAAGAGAATAGTGAAACGAGCGGCTATTTCCACAGCTGAGGTTTTAACAGGGCCGATTCGCGGACGTAAAAAAACACACTTGTTGACAGGATACGTGCATAATGCGTATCCGCCGATATACACAATGCTGGCCAGACATTCCGGCTTCAGTTCTACGCTTTTGCTGCGAGGAACAGAAGGAGGGGTGACTCCGTCATTACGCAAACGTGATGAATTTATCCGCTATTGGGAGCGTGGCGAAGACGAAGTTTTTGAAGCCGATCCATTGGAAATCGATATTGAGCAGGATAATCGTTTGGTTCCAATTCCGCAAGAGCTGTTGCCAAACAAAAATAGAGATTTTGGTCCGGACGAAAACAATTCTGAAATTGCAAAACTTGCTGCAAAAGAAGGGCTGGGTGCTTTGGAAGGAACGAGAAATGCCACCAGTGATGCTTTGCTGTACAGCGCCTCTTTGACACTTTGGCACTTAGGACGTTATGACTCTGTGCAGAAAGCAGCAGTTGTTGTGCGAAAAATTTTGTCCAGTGGAAAAGTCGCGGAACGTTTCCGAAGAGCAGCATGACTAATTCAATGAAATCGCTGATTGAGCAAAATAAGGAGTGGATACTCAAAAAGTGGTTGAACCGAAGGTTGGCACTTTTTTCCAAGCAAAAACATTCTTTGATTGCCGCACAAATGGACCAATTCCAAAATCCAATTCGTCATGAAATCTTTGAAGGGCTGAAAGTGATTCTGGATAATTTTGAAACAAAAGGTGAAAAATTTACTGAATCATTGGATCAAATTTCGAGAGTACTCGCTATTCAAGATTTTCCTCCATCAAGGGCAATGTCGCTCTTTTATGAATTAAAAGAGATTATTCAGGAAAGAGCCAAAAAAACTGGTGTCAGTTTTGGGCATAAGGAATGGGTGGAGTTTAATTCCAGAGTTGAAAAAATGACACTTGAAGCATTTGACAGTTACATCGGCCATCGGGAAACAATTTATCAACTCAAAGTTGATGAAAGTAAAAACAAAGCATTTATGCTTCTGAAGAAGGCAAGATTATGAAGGTTATTTATCCATTAATTGCAGTCTTATTGCTGGCTGCAGTGGGTTATCTCGGTGCCGCAGCAGGTTTGGATTTTTTGTTTGGGGTAATCATCCCATATTTGTCCGTGCTATTATTTTTTGTGGGCTTCACTTGGCGAATTTTCGATTGGATGAAATCCCCGGTTCCTTTCCGCATTCCTACAACTTGCGGGCAGGCAAAGTCCCTGAAATGGATAAAAAGAGACGAATTGGAAAGTCCCTCAGGGTTTTGGGGAGTGGTAGGCAGGATGTCACT
>JAKUUI010000192.1 GCA_022448485.1 SAR324 cluster bacterium | reverse complement strand
GTCATTCTGCGCGAAGCCTAGCGTAGATCAGGGAATCCGGGGGTGATGCTATCGATTCTATTTCAATGTCATTCCGTGCGAAGTGTAGCGTAGACCCGAAATGCAAGGGAGATGCTTTTGATTCTACTTCAATGTCATTCCCGCGGAAGCGGGAATCCAAAGGTGATGCTTCAGGCTGGATTCCAAAACAAGTCCGGAATAACAGGAATTATTTTCATTAAGCTATAATTAGATCGGCACTACGCTACCTCCTTCCATCTTCGCACTTCCCACTTTCTACATTACACTTTCTACATTTCTCTTTCCACTTTCTACTTTCCAACTGAAATATTATTATTAGAACAAGGCTGGAAGCGTTTAAAATTTGTCAATATAGAGGTAGTGTAATCATTCACATTTGACTATAGTTGGCGCAAATAATTAAATTGAACGAATGCAGGAAATAAGGGAAAAACACATGGTTGCCATTGTTGGAGCAGGATTGGCAGGTTCTGAAGCGGCGTGGCAGTTGGCTGAGCGTGGCCATGCGGTACGTCTGTTTGAAATGCGCCCGGTACGAATGACTGCAGCCCACAAAACCGGCGAATGCGCTGAACTGGTCTGCAGCAATTCCTTTAAGAGCCGCGCAGTTGAAAACGCTCATGGTTTACTTAAAGCAGAAATGGCCCTGCACAAATCCTTGATTTTGAAAACCGGTGAGCGCTTTTCTGTTCCCGCCGGACAAGCTTTGGCAATTGACAGAGAAGCCTTTGCTGAATCCGTGAGCGTACAATTGAAGGCACATCCAAAAATTAGTTTCTGCAATGAAGAAGTTACTGATGTTGCAGAACTGATTGGCTTTCATACACATGTTATTTTTGCAACAGGTCCACTGACATCTGATGCCCTCGCCGCCTCACTCCAGAACATTTTGGGTACACAATATTTATCATTTTATGATGCGATTGCACCCGTAGTGACTGCGGAATCTATTGATATGAATCTTGCTTTTCGCGCGTCACGTTACGGCAAGGGTGAGTCTGACTACATAAACTGTCCAATGCACTTTGAGCAATACGAGGCTTTTGTTGACGCGGTACAGAATGCCGAAAAAGTGGAACTGCATCAGTTCGAGGATACACGTCCTTTCGAAGGTTGTCTTCCCATCGAAGTGATGGTCGAACGAGGAAGGGAAACTTTACGCTTTGGACCTCTGAAACCAGTCGGTCTTGAACAGCCTGAAACCGGTGAGCGTTTCCACGCGGTTGTTCAGCTCAGACAGGAAAATGCTGTCGGCAGTCTTTTTAATCTGGTGGGTTTTCAAACTAAAATGACTTGGACGGCACAAAAAGAAGTCTTTGCAATGATACCCGGACTGGAAAACGCAGAATTTGTGAGGCTGGGTTCAGTCCACCGCAACACATTTATAAACGGCCCCGCTTTGCTTAATCCGCAACTGAGCCTCAAATCTCATCCAAATGTATTCTTTGCAGGACAGATAACAGGAGTGGAAGGTTACATGGAATCCACCGCAATGGGCATTTTGGCTGCAAGACAAATTGCCGCAAGTTTGGAAGGACGTGAAGTAAGCCCACCATCACCGGAGACAATGATGGGTGCATTGATCCGTTACATCACAGAATCTAATCCTTCAACTTTTCAACCAATGAATGCCAATTTTGGTCTGCTTGATCCACCTGAAAAAAAGATGCGCAAAGCTGATCGAAAAACATGGTATGCTGAACGGGCTCTACATAAAGCCGCGGAATATGCCAATCAAGTTTGAAAAGAAGTTTTAGATGATGCAGTCCTAAAAAGTTGTCATTCCCGCGAAAGCAGGAATCCGGGAACTTGTATGTATCTTGAATAATGGATTTCCGCTTTCAGGGGAATGACAAACAAGTGCGTGTTTGAATTTTTGTGAGTTCATTTTGAAAGGTTTCTTAATAAATCATGTACGCATAATTCTCATCAAAGTGTTAAATGTTTGAAAAAATCCTGATCGCCAATCGTGGTGAAATTGCCTGCCGCATAATCCGGACTTGCCGCAGAATGGGCATCAGGACAGTCGCCGTTTACTCTGAAGCGGATGCCGGCGCGCTCCATGTTCAGCTTGCGGATGAAGCCTGCTGCATCGGAAAATCCGCGCCGGCAGAGTCTTATTTGCGGATTGGAAATGTGCTGGATGCAGCCAAAAAACATGGAGCACAGGCAATTCATCCGGGTTATGGCTTTTTATCGGAAAATGCGGAATTTGCCCGGCGGTGCTCTCAATACGGAATTGTTTTTATTGGTCCGTCAGCGGAAGCAATAGAACAAATGGGAGCCAAGGATCAGGCCAAATGTGTGATGGAAAAC
>JAKUUI010000191.1 GCA_022448485.1 SAR324 cluster bacterium | reverse complement strand
GCAGTTTTGATACCTCAATGCCATACATTCAGGCAGACTGGGACAAACTGCATCAAGTTTTTTATATCTGCTGCGAAATGCAGTAGAAGCTTCACCTGCTGATGCTTCTGTAACCATTCATACCCGTTATTGTGGGAAATCGAAGCTTGCCGGTACTAACCTAGATCCTGAACGAAGTTATACTCTGATTGCGGTAGAAGACGAGGGCGCAGGTGTTCCGCCTGAACAGCGCAATCAATTATTCAAGCCTCTTTTCACCACTAAAAGCGAAGGGCATGGTCTCGGATTATCAATCTCACACCGACTGATCCAAGCTCATGGCGGGTTATTGCGCTATGTCCCCGGAGATTCAGCTGGTTCAAATTTCCAGGTGTTTTTGCCACATCGAATGTCTGACGTTCCCGTATAATATTTGTTTAAATCCTGATACAGTCATCACAAGCCCATAAACTAAAAATCAACATAAGTTAACAGAAAACACGAAGGAAATTTTGCAGAAACCATTCTCTGTATGCTCCAAGTCCTTGAGTGATGGTTTTTTCACTTAACATAATTATTTACAACTTCACTTTTCAAAAAATTTAAGAAAGGAAAGATATGAGCAAAAAAGATTCAATCGTTATTTTAGGCATGGCCCGTACTCCCATGGGTGGATTCCAGGGTGTTCTGAAAGATGTTTCCGCTCCGGTACTGGGAAGTTTTGCCATCCGCGCCGCACTGGAACGCAGCGGAGTTCTAGCCGAAAATGTTGACGAAGTCCTGATGGGATGTGTGCTTCCAGCTGGCATGGGACAGGCCCCGGCACGTCAAGCCTCTCTTGGAGCCGGGATTCCGGTTGCGGCCGACTGCACCACAGTGAACAAGATGTGTGGTTCAGGAATGAAAACAACAATGCTGGCACATGATTTATTACTTGCAGAAACTAACGAAATAATGGTTGCAGGAGGAATGGAAAGCATGACAAACACTCCGTATATTTTGCAGAAAGCTCGTTCCGGTCAACGGCTTGGGCATGGTCAAATGACGGATCATATGTTTCTTGACGGCCTTGAAGATGCCTTTGACAAGGGAACTCTGATGGGCGTTTTCGCTGAAAGAACTGCGAAAAAATACGGATTTAGCCGAGAGGCCCAGGATGAATTCGCCATCCGATCCTTGACACGTGCTAAAAAGGCGATCGAGGACGGAAGTTTCAAAAATGAAGTCACTCCCGTCAGTTATAAAAACCGTAAAGAAGAAACTTTAGTAGAGCTGGATGAACAGCCCTTAACTGCCAATATAGACAAAATCCCAAACTTGCGGCCTGCCTTTGAAAAAGATGGTACAGTCACTGCTGCAAATTCATCGTCTATTTCCGATGGTGCTGCAGCACTGGTAATGATGCGTGAATCAACTGCAAAAAAAAGTGGTTTTAAACCTATTGCACGTTTTCTAGGTCACAGCAGTTTTGCGCAGGCTCCAGAATGGTTCACCACTGCTCCAGTGGGTGCAATTAAAGGTGTTCTCAAGACTGTCGACTGGAACGTAGATGACGTAGAGCTTTTTGAAATCAACGAAGCTTTTGCAGTAGTTACGATGGCAGCCATGAATGATCTCGATTTACCTGCAGAAAAAGTCAATGTCCACGGCGGAGCCTGTGCACTCGGACATCCAGTCGGTGCTTCCGGAACTAGAATCCTGGTGACGCTGATTTCCGCTTTACAAAAATATGGAAAAACCCGTGGAGTAGCCAGTCTATGTATCGGAGGTGGAGAAGCTACTGCTATGGCTGTGGAAGTCTTGAGTTAGGAATTTTTATGTTGCAATTTAACCGGTTCACAGCGAGAATCGAAGTGTTGCAAAAATAACAGTTAAGATGACCCAAGCACCTTAACAAACTGTAAATCATGAGGGGTCTAACACCAAGGACGATGTTAGTCCTTCAGACGTAGGTGGCGGCTCTAGCTTAGATACTTTAAGTACCAGCGAAAAATTTGCAATGCCTTGATGGCGGGCGTAGCTCAGTTGGTAGAGCTCTGGATTGTGATTCCAGTGGTCGAGGGTTCAATTCCCTTCGCTCGCCCCATTTCGAACTGCTCTAGAGATAACAATCTGCAAAATTATGCCTACTTTTTCTCTGCCTGCGGGCGTAGCTCAACTGGATAGAGCATCAGACTTCGGATCTGAGGGTTGGGGGTTCGAATCCTCCCGCCCGCGCCAGTGTATATCAGTATTTGTAGCATTATTTACAATTTTTCCTACCACTTTCGTTCCATTCTAGTTCCACTGTGAAATAAAATACTACAAAATAATTCAAATCTACTCTCTACCAAATTGTATTTAATTATCTAATTAAAATCCCTCCAGTAACT
>JAKUUI010000190.1 GCA_022448485.1 SAR324 cluster bacterium | reverse complement strand
TTTGGTGGTAAAAATGGCTGAGTTAGAAAAATCTTCAATAATATCAGCAGAAGTGGCTGATCCCTCTCCGCCATTAAATCGTAATATCTTAAATTATCAATGATCCTTCCTTAAAAAAGTATCTTTAGACTTTTTATGATTGCATCAAAATTATTCCTGAAAATATTGTGAAAAATTCCAATTCCTCATCACTTCCGATAAAATCGGATGGGTCAATCAGCAAAATTTGGTTTGCAGATAATTCGCAGGGTCTTGAGCTGCCGTTCTTCGAAACCAAAGTTCAGGCAGGCTTCCCTTCTCCTGCAGAAGATCATCTGGAGCAAAGGCTGGATCTGAATTCACTGGTGATTGAAAATCCAAGCGCCACTTTTTTTGTTCGCGTGGCCGGTGAGTCGATGAAGGATATTGGTATTACTGACGGCGACATCCTCGTTGTGGACCGCAGTATCGAGAACTGGGAAAATCGCATTGTGGTGGCTGTGATCGATTCCGAGTTTACAATCAAGCGTTTTACTTCGCAGAATGAAACGGTAATTCTGGAAGCTGAAAATCCGGACTATCCGGTAATTGAGATTACGCCTGAAATGGACTTTTCTGTTTGGGGGGTAGTTCGTTGGACTTTAAAAAAACTATGATCGCTCTGATTGACTGCAACAATTTTTTTGCATCCTGCGAACAGGTCTTTCAGCCGCAGCTGGCAGGGAAGCCGCTGGTTGTGCTTTCCAACAATGACGGCAATGTCATTGCCCGCTCCTGTGAAGCCAGGAAGCTGGGTATCGGAATGGGAGTGCTGACCGGCAGTGTCCGCGAATTTGTCCGGAGCCACGAGCTGCAGATACGTTCATCGAACTACGCTCTTTATGGTGATATGAGCAGCCGGGTGATGGAAACACTGGAACTGCTTTTGCCCAATGTAGAACGATACAGCATTGACGAAGCTTTTGCAGATGTCTCCGGTTTATCACGCGAGCTGCTGGTGGAGCTCTGTCAGTTTGTACGACGCAGGGTGCATCGTCACACAGGCATCCAGGTTTCGATCGGAGTTGCGCAGACAAAGACACTGGCCAAAGCTGCAAACCGGCTGGCAAAGCGCCGTTCCGAATTAGCTGGAGTTTGCATTGGTACTGAGGCTGAAAGTTTCGGGAAGACACTGGAACAAATGGAGACCAGAGATATTTGGGGTATTGGCGGAAAGATCAGCAGAAAATTGACTGGATTTGGTATCCACAACGCAAAGCAGCTGCGGGACGCAGATCCTGCCTGGATTAAAAAACAGTTTTCTGTGGTACTGATGCGTACAGTTCTGGAACTGCGCGGTGAAAGCTGCCTGAAGCTGGAAGAGCCCGAAGAATCAAGAAAGTCCCTCATGTGCGGGCGCTCATTCGGCAAGCCCCTGAAGGAACTGGAAGATATCCGGCCCGCACTGACGCATTTTGTACAAAATGCGGTTACCCGGCTCTGGAAGTACAAGCAGGCAACTTCAGCCATTACCGTGTATTTGTCAACAAACCGCTTCCGCAAAAAAATTGCACAACGCAGCGCTTCCGCATCTGTTGAAATGGAAGCAACGGATAACGTGATTCAACTCAATGCTGCCGCCCAGCGTGCGCTGGAGCAGGTTTTTAAGTCCGGATTTGAATACCACAAAGTTGGTGTACTTCTACACGATCTTGCTTCAGTAAAAAATATTCCGGCCTCGCTTTTTGAAACGGAACTGGGCATTACTAGGTCGCATGACCTGATGGGGGCCGTAAAAAAGATCAATGCGAAGTTCGGCCGCTATACCGTGGCTTCCGCCTCCGCTTCCGGAAGTTCAGACTGGAGAGCACGCAGTAAATCCCGGAGTCCCGCCTTTACCACCTGCTGGAATGAATTGCCGGTCGTTCATGCTTAAAACATTATTTCGGAATTTTGAGAACAGAAAACGCAATGGCTTCAGCTGCAGGAAATCGATATGCTGAAAAACCAGCAAAAGAAACGCTGAACTGAGCAAATTAGCCTTTTCCGGTCCCACCACATTTTGCACCCGTAGCTCAGCTGGATAGAGCGACGGATTCCGGTTCCGTAGGCCGCAGGTTCGACTCCTGCCGGGTGCACCATAATATCAATAACTTACATAAATAGTTGTATTTATTATCTAATCCAACACACCACGACAAACTGATAATTGGGGGGTAAACCTAGAATTTAGTCCGACATTAGTCCAACAAATTTTCTCCTTGCTCACATAGTTTTTCGTTTGAAGTAATAAATAAAATCTATATGTGATTTTGTCTGTTCTTTTTTGATTTAGGTTACGACATTACAGGTTTGATAACTATCTCAATGTTACTCCTGAACAGGACACCACT
>JAKUUI010000019.1 GCA_022448485.1 SAR324 cluster bacterium | reverse complement strand
TCTCCAACCTTCGTACCACGTTGGGTTTGCTCTAACTTAAGTCGTTCCACTTCTGTTTCAACAACAGACTTTTCGCTTTGCAGGTCCTGTTGCTGTTGATGTTGTCCCTGCACCAGTTCTTGTGCTTTCTGCTCATTGCGACCAGTTTGATGCCAACTTAAACAAAGATGCCGACGCTCCAGAAGGTCGCTCTGTTCTTGTAGTTCCAAATATTTTTCTGCCCGTTCAACGTGCTCCCGTAACCCTTCCTCCTGTTCCGAAAGTGCTCCCAGCACGTCATTTACACGAAGTAGATTTTGTGTTGTCTCCTCAAGCCGTTTTTCAGCAGTTTCTCGTTTGAAGCGAAACTTGACGATTCCAGCTGCATCGTCGATCAATATGCGGCGTTCAATGGGTTTGGCGCCGATAATTTCCCCAACGCGGCCCTGCTCAATAATCGAATATCCCGTCCCGCCGATTCCTGTGTCCATGAACAATTCCCGCACATCCTTTAAACGTACCGGAGTTTTATTGATCATGTAGACACTCTCACCTGAGCGGTAAAGGCGGCGTGAAATCGCTATTTCTGTGTAATCTGCAAATTGGCGAAGAGTATCACCTTTGGGATTGGAAAAGGTCAGCGTAACTTCAGCCATGCCGGAAGGCTTATGAAAGGAGCTTCCGGAAAAAATAACATCCTCCATGGAACGGCCCCTTAAGTGTTTTACGCTCTGTTCACCAAGCACCCAGCGAACTGCATCAACAACATTGCTTTTCCCGCAGCCGTTTGGCCCCACTATAATTGTAATACCGTTTTGCTTAACCTGCAGATTGACAGGATGACAAAATGATTTGAATCCTGAAACTCTAATTTTTTTTATTCGCACAACTTTTTTCTATGTTTTATTCAAAAATTTTGACAAGCACACACTTCAAATTAAAATTAATTTTTATCACTCCTGTGGCGTATACACGTTATTTATTTCCGGTATTTATACTTTTATCGGCAAACTATGCAGCTCTTTCCGATAGTGTTTCCAGTTTGGATAGAACTGATTCATTAAGGCCTTAAATCTGCTGTTGTGGCTGGCTTCAAGCAGATGTACCAGTTCATGTACGACAATATATTCCAGACATTCAATAGACTTCTTGGCCAGTTCCAGATTGAAACGGATGCTGCGGGTTTTGGTGGTACAACTGCCCCACCTGGATTTCATGTGGCGAATGGAAAAACGTTCGACTGAGACATTCAGTTTAATTTCCCATTTTTTGACAAGAGGCAGGATTGACTCCATCAGCTGCTCGCGGTACCACTCATTTAGTACAGAACGTTTTTTTTTCGTGTCAGCTCCCAAGGGTACATGGAGAAAAATTTTTTTTTCAATCAATTCTGCAAACGGGGAACAATTATTTTCCAGTACTTTTAATTGATAGCTTTTTCCTCTAAAGTAGTGCGTTTCCTGATCTATATATTTGTCAGTTAATTCGCAGACCTGATTGCGTATCCTTTGTCGTTGTTTTCTGATCCAACAAAGCTTGGATAGTGCAAAAACACGAATTTTTTCCTGATTCATACGGAATGGTGCAGAAATACGTACATGACCGGCAGGTGGGCAAACCCTCAGGTGAAGATTTTTGATTTTTTTCTGCGTCACTTCTGCATTAATATCATCCAACTTAATAATTGTTGTCTTTCGTTTTTGTTTAATTCTCACAGTACACCGTTTTTCAAGGGAAAAGAATCCAGCTTAATGCTTTCAAATACTGTATCCAGGCATGCTGGTTTAAGTGGAAATTTCTTGAACTGCATCGCTGATCATATTTGTTATCCTGTCTTCTTTTGGGTACTGGTAAATAGTGAGTGTCAATAAAATCTCAGGCCTCACTTTTTTTGGAGAGTTTCGTAGACTGGTTCATAATGGAATATTGAAAACCCTCAGCCGCAATTATTCCTCGTTCATTTAATTAACAGGTCTCAGCTGGATGGGCCCAGATCTATACTTAAAAAGGGATATCATCCTTGATGAATTCGTCATCCTGTGGGGCTTTCTGGCCATTTGCAGAATCAGCTGAAGATGACGAAGCCTGTGATGTGGCTGAACTATCTGAATAGTCAGAAGAACCGCCGACTGGAGGGTCTCCACCTTCAGAACTTTTTGTGTCAAGAAATTGCATGGTTGTAACTACTACCTCTGTTTTGTAGTGCTTCTGGCCTTGTTGATCTTCCCAGTTACTCGTCTGTAAACGTCCTTCAACATAGACTTGTGAACCTTTCTTCAAATAAGACTGAGCCAAGTCAGCCAGTCTGTCCCATAATACTAGACTGTGCCATTCTGTACGTTCTTGTTTTTCACCTTGTTTATCAGTCCAATAATCGTTAGTTGCAATGGTGGCATTTGCTACAGCACTACCTGATTGTGTGTAACGAATCTCTGGGTCTTGTCCCAATCGTCCAATCAACATAACTTTGTTAAGATTTGCCATGTTCCTCTCCTGTTCATTAGTTTTATAACAGCTCTTTCGTTCTAACGCAATGGGGTCAATAAGGAAAGTGCTTTTTTCAACCTATCCTCAAAAGATAAATCTGAACTGCCAGTTTCTCGGAGAACGGACAGGATTTCTGTTTCAGAATAGCCAAGATTTTTCAATGCAGAAAAAATCCCATCGATTTCAATTCCCTGAGGAGTTGCCCTTGCTTTTGATACACCTTCAAGTCCAGACTCAATTCCAGAAACTGGATGCCGCTTAAGTTGATCTTTTAAATCAAGACACAACTTTGCCGCTGTTTTTTTACCTATTCCAGAAACTTGACTAAAACTCTCGGCACTACTCTGATGAACTGCGTCCACCAGCTGTTGTGGAGAAAGCACTGAAAGGACGGCTAATCCCAACTTCGGTCCCACACCAGAGGTCTTGATCACCATTTCAAACAATTCTTTTTCCTCCAATTTTTGGAAGCCATACAACGAGATATCATCTTCCCTGACATTTGTGTAGATATGTAAAGCAATGAATTCTTCTGTAGTAAATTTAACAGAAACCTGTTGTGATACGTGAACTGCGTAACCAACGCCGCCCGATGTTTTAAGAACGATTAAATTGGGTTCTGTACGAACGATCTCTCCTTCAAGGTAGGCGATCATGAGGCAAGTATTGCATAATGTGATTCCAGTTCAGGATGTTCATCAAGCTATAGACTGATTCTGGGAGAGCCCCAAATGGGCATGTGTGATTGCAACGGCAAGTGCATCGGCCTCATCTTCCTGGAGCGAATCATGCAAATTCAATAGAATCTTGACCATGTGCTGTACCTGATTTTTGTCAGCCTGCCCCACGCCGACAACAGTTTGCTTGACTTTCAGGGTCTGGTATTCATGAATTCGCAAATGGTGTTCCGAAAATTTCAGCAAAATTACACCGCGGGCATGTCCCAAAGAAAGTGCAGACTGAGCATTCTTTGCAAAAAAGATTTTTTCAACAGCTCCACAATCCGGACTGAATTCTCCAATCAATTTTTCCAGTTCTCTGGAGAGCACTAATAAACGCTCCGAAAGTGGGGCTTTTGCACTTAGTCGGATACATCCACTGGTCAAATGACGAGTGTGGTTTCCGGAATGCTCAATCAGGCCATAACCTGTTTTCCTGCTTCCGGGGTCTATGCCTAAAATACGCAAGGAATCAGCCAAGTTCAGCCATGACTTTTTCGCTGATTTCAAAATTGGAATGAACACTCTTTACGTCATCATCATCTTCCAATAAATCAATCAGTTTTATTACCTGTTCAGCTTTTTTATGATCGTCAACTTCTATGCGGTTTTGCGGGTTCCAGATTACTTCCGCACTAAGCATGACTACATTATTCTCTTCCAAGTATAAACGTACAGCATCAAAATCAGCAGGCGCAGTAATGACCTGAAATGCATCCGTGCTTTCAGTGTTGATATCCTCAGCACCAGCTTCCAGAATTAATTCAGTCAGCGAGTCTTCGTCAATAACAGTTTTGTCAACCATAATCGAACCCAGTCGGTCAAACATGTACTGCACAGAATTGGCTGAACCCAGATTCCCATTGCATTTACTGAATGCATGCCGTACTGATGCAATAGTCCTGTTTCTATTGTCAGTCATAACTTCAACAATAATCGCAACATTGTGTGGTCCATAGCCTTCGTAAATAATTTCCTCATAAATTGCTCCGTCCAGCTCACCCGCCCCTTTTTTTATCGCCCGGTCAATATTGTCTTTGGGCATACTTTGGCTTTTTGCATTGGCGACTGCAGTACGCAAACGCGGGTTGGCATCAAGGTCGCTCCCGCCAAGTCTTGCTGCAATGGTGAGTTCTTTTATCAGTTTAGTAAAAACTTTACCTCGTTTAGTATCTTGAGCAGCTTTGCGATGTTTGATTGTACTCCATTTGCTGTGTCCAGACATAATAATTTTGATTTATGAATTTGGAAATTTATTTGACATATAATGTGATATAGATTTTTATAATGCAGAGTACACTAAATCAGACAATTCGTCCAATTAAATCATACTCGTAGGCTTTCGAAATTTCAACAGTATGAAAAGTTCCCGGGCGAGCGGTCCCCTCATTGATATAAACCAGTCCATCCACTTCTGGTCCTTGATATTCATTTCGGCCTTGAAGCAGCAAGTCACTTTCAGTGCTGACACCATCAACTAGTACTTTCATTTTTTCCCCAATCCAACTTTCATTTTTTTGAATGCTGACCTTTTGTTGTGCTTCCATCAGTTGATTTCTTCGTTCATGTTTGAGAGCATTTGGAACAGGGTCTCCCCATTTTGCAGAGCGGATGTTATCTTCATGGGAGTATAAAAATACTCCAACGTGCTGAAAATGTCCTGCAGACACAAATTCGAGTAATTCCTGAAAACGCTCTTCTGTTTCAGTAGGAAAGCCAACAATAAAAGTAGTGCGCCATGCTAGATTCGGGAGATGTGTCCGGATTTCCTGCATCTTATTTTCTATTTGTCGTCGGTCAATTTTTCGGTTCATTGCTTTCAGGACCTCATTGTTTATATGTTGGAAAGGCATATCAAGATAGCGGCAAAACCTGTTGTCATCAGCAATCACTTCCATAGTTTCATCAGTAAAAGAGTTGGGATAGCAATAAAAAAGGCGAATCCAGAAATCTCCTTCAATTTCACTGATGCTTTTTAAGAGTGTTGCCAGTCCGGTGTTGTCATTAAAATCTTTGCCGTAAGATGAGGTGTCCTGAGAAATCAAATTTATTTCCTTAACACCCTTTTCAATGAGATTACTGATTTCAGTAATGATAGAGTTAACTGTGCGACTGCTGAAATTCCCTCTTAAAGCAGGAATGTTACAAAACGAACACATATTTGAACATCCCTCTGCCACCTTCAGATACGTATAATGGTACGGTGTTGTTTTTGTGTACGGGACTGTTCTTCAAATTGCTTGTAATGGGGTTTTTGTTTCAAAAATGCTTGTAAATGTCCGGAACCTTCGTACATAGAGCGTACCAGTTCCGGGATCTGTTCAAATCCATTCGATCCTAGCAAGCCATCTAATTCTGGTATTTGCTCTGCAAGACTATCCTGATATCGCTGAGTCAAACAACCTGTTGCGACAATCTTTTCACAGTTGCCACTGCTTTTGAAATCGCTGAGATCAAGGATCCTGTTGATGGACTCCTCACTAGCCTCAGTCAGAAATGCACAGGTGTTGACAATAATTACTTCTGCAGAATCCGGCGTCATTGTCAGCTCATATCCCTGATTTTGCAGGCTAGCCAGCATTATTTCTGAATCAACCCGGTTTTTGGAACAACCCAGTGTTTCCAAATAAACTCGCTTCTTTGAGCATGAAGACGATTCGGAAACAGGATTGGACATAATAAACAGTTTGTTGATAGAAAAGGGCAAATGGTGGGAGAGAAAAAGAACTCCAGAAGAAAAAGGAGTCATTCGAAGGGGGATGATTTGGCGGTCAGTCGTTAGTATTTTTCTCTGAATTAGTTTCTACAGTGTCATCCTGTCCGGAAGTGGCTTCTGCTTCTTCTTGTGTTTGTGCAGGTTCAGCCTTTACCTCCCCTTTATCAAGTTCAGCTTCAGATTCATCCCGTGTTGAATCTTCAACAGAAACCTCTTCTTCCGTTTTTGTATCTGATTCAATCTTTTCTTGAACAGTATTAGTCGTAACTTCCGCTTCCCGCTTTTGCTCAGTCTCTTTCTCAACAGGAGCAGTATCTGCAGAAGGAACTCCTTTTACTGCTTCATTCTCAGCCTGAGTTTTTTCTTTCTTCGTTTCTATTTTTGTTTCGGATGAAGACTCAGTCTTGATTTCTTCACTGACCTCTTTCAGAACAGAACTCTCCTTTTTCTTTGGTTTTTTCTTTTTGCCTGTCTGAGATTTAAGCTCACTTAATTGATCTGCCTTACTACCAAGTAACTGTATAATCGCCATTTCAGAGTTATCACCAAGTCTGGTTTTGCCCAATTTGATAATCCGACAATAACCTCCCTGTCGATCTTTGTAACGATCAGCCAATTCTTCGAATAGCTGTGTCATAGCTTCTTTGCTTTTGACAAAACGCAAAGCCTGACGGCGTGCATGCAGGTTGCCCTGCTTTCCCCAACCAATCATTTTTTCCAGAGGTTTGCGTACTTCTTTTGCCCGGGCAAGAGTACAGGTTATTTGGCCATTTTCCAAGATAGACGTGACCATATTCCGCATTATGGCACGGCGATGCGCCGTAGTAACTCCTAAACGGTTTCCAGCTTTTAAATGTCGCATCGTATATTTAAGTTCTAATTAGTGTGTGGGTTATTCAGTGAGTCAAAATTTTCCAAAGTAGTACCCAACGACAACCCCATTTCAGTCAGGATTACTTTAATTTCATTCAAAGACTTCCGGCCGAAGTTTTTGGTCTTGAGCATCTCCTGTTCACTCTTTTGGACAAGGTCTCCGATGGTTTCTATCTTAGCATTTTGCAGACAGTTGATTGAACGGACAGACAGTTCCAGTTCACTTACACTGCGATATAAATTTTCATTCAGTGGTTCATCTTCTGCTTCATCTTCCGGCTCATCCTTAATGCTGCCTTCATCAAAGTTAATAAACACATCCATGTGTTCTTTGATGATTTTTGCTGCATAGGCCAAGCTGTCTGTCGGTTTTACTGAACCATTTGTCCACAGTTCAAAATTCAAGCAATCGTAGTCTGTTTTTTGATCGACTCTTGAGTTTACAACTTCATAGTTAATTTTGCTGACTGGAGAATGGTTTGAGTCTAGGTAGATGGTACCAACTGGCAAATCCCCCTGTTGATTTTCTTCTGAGGTAACATAACCTTTGTTGAAGCGTGAAAACATGGTCATGCTGACAGTAGCGCCCTTTTGCAAAGTGGCCAAAATAAGATCCGGGTTCAAAATTTCTGCTTTTTCAAATGTCGAAATGTCTCCAGCTTTTATCATACAAGGTCCTTCTCCGATGAGTTCCAGTTCAACAACTTCGTCAACAAATTGCTCAATCTGCAGTTCCTTGATATTGAGGATCACTTGAACCATGTCCTCAACGATGCCAGGAATGTTGCTGAATTCGTGAGTGACGCCGTCAATCTGCACGGCAAAAATTGCTGAACCCCTGATTGAAGAGAGGAGGACCCGTCTTAAGGAATGCCCAATCGTCATTCCAAATCCAGGCTCTAATGGGTCTAGTGAAAACTTTCCATAATTAGATTTTAAACTTTCTGGCTCAAACTGCAGTTTCTTTGGCTTTGCAATTGACATCCAATTTTTGGCAAAGAAGGGATTTTCTCCTGTGGAACCTTCTTCACTATCAGAATCTAAGTCTGTTCCGGATATTACATTTTCCTCCGGCATGACAGTTTCTGTCTCCGGATCTGCTGCTTCTATAGTTTCATTTATTTCAGACATCTTCATCCCAGTTTTAAGTATTCTGGTTTATATTCACCAAAAAAGACAATACTGCAAAAATGAAATTATCATCCTTACAGTTTTGCGATTGGTGACATTTGTAATTAGATCCGCCGTTGCTTTGGTGGGCGGCATCCGTTATGAGGTACCGGTGTGATATCATTGATTGACGTGATACGCATTTCTTCAATAGCTGAGATTGCACGAAGTGCAGACTCTCGTCCTGACCCCGGTCCTTTGACAAAAACATCAATACTTTTCATGCCGCTGTCTACAGCCTTTTTCAAGGCATCGTCTGCTGCTACTCTTGCTGCAAATGGAGTACTTTTGCGAGAACCTTTAAAGCCGTGTACACCGGTACTAGACCAGGCAATTGTATTGCCTTGAGTATCAGTAATCGTCACGATTGTGTTATTGAAGGTGGCCTTGATATAGATGCGGCCCTGTTCTACAGTTCTTTTTTCTTTTCTCTTTTTTGCCTGTGCCATCAGATACTGCTCGATTCAGTGTTTATTAGGATGGATTAATTTTTCTTGCTGACTGCTAATCTTCTAGGACCTTTTCGTGTCCTTGCATTAGTTTTTGTCCTTTGCCCTCTGACTGGCATATGCTTGCGATGCCGTAGTCCACGGTAGTTGCCTAAGTCCATGAGTCGCTTGATATTCAAACTCACTTCTCGCCGAAGATCGCCTTCAACTTGATATTCTTTCTCGATAATTGTGCGGATCTTATTTACCTGATCGTCATTTAGATCACGTACTCGTACATTTTTATCAATCTTCGTTTTGCTTAGAATATCATTTGAAATTTTTCTGCCGACACCATAGATGTAGGTCAGCCCAATTTCAACCCTTTTAGCATTTGGTAGGTCTATACCGGAAATTCTTGCCATCCAGATCCTTATTATCCCTGTCGCTGTTTATGTTTCGGGTTCTCGCAAATTACTCGCAAGACTCCTTTTCTTTTAATGATTCTGCACTTATCGCAGATTTTCCTTACAGATGAACGTACTTTCATTTTATTTTTTCTAACGTATCACAACCGTAATGCACTAGACTTTAATTGCCGGCGCTTAGTTTTCTTCATGAAGCCGTCATAATTTTGGTTCAGCAGAAATGCTTCAATTTGATTAACCAGGTCAAGGCCAACCCCAACCACAATTAAAAGTGCAGTCCCTCCAAAATAGAAAGGAATGTCAAAAAGATCAAAAAGGATGTACGGGAAAAGACAAACAATCGCCAAATAGGCTGCTCCTCCGAAAGTTAATCGTGTCAGCACCAAGTTAACGTATTCAGCTGTTTTTTTGCCCGGCCGTATTCCTGGAATGTATCCACCATGTTTCTTCATCTCTTCTGCGATCTTAACGGGGTTAAATGTAATTGCCGTGTAAAAGAACGCAAAGAAAAAGATCATTAGTGCAAACATAATATTATATAACATCCTGCCAGGCAACAACTGGCTGCCAACTGCTTGCACCCACGGGACTGCGATGAAGCCTGTGATTGTTGCTGGAAAAGCAAGGATCGAAGATGCGAAAATCGGCGGTATTACTCCAGCTGTGTTTATTTTCAAAGGAAGGTGTGAAGACTGTCCGCCAAACATACGGTTCCCCTGCATTCGTTTTGCGTATTGTACCGGAATTTTTCTGTAAGCAGTTTCGGCAAAAATAACCAGGAAAACCACTACCACCATCAATAAGCCGACTACCGTAAGTACCAAGGGTGACAAAACATTATCCTGAACCAAACGGATTGAATTAATGATCGCACCTGGAATACCAACCACAATTCCCGCAAATATCAATAACGAGATTCCATTTCCAATTCCCCGTTCACTGATTTGCTCCCCAACCCACATTAGAAAAGCAGTTCCTGCTGTCAGTGTAATTACAGTCAGTGCTCTGAAAGCCCACGGGCTTAATGTGGAAATTACGATTGGTTGCCCACTTGGAGCTGCCATGCTTTCTAGTCCTACCGCAATTGCAAATCCCTGGATTACACTGAGAACTATTGTCCCATACCTTGTATAACTTGTAATTTTTTTACGACCAGCATCCCCCTCCTTTGACAATCTTTCCAGGTAAGGAAATACTGCAGTCATTAGTTGAATTATAATCGAAGCACTAATGTAAGGCATCACACCCAGCGCAAAAACTGTCAGTCGTGCTAATGCCCCTCCTGTAAACATATCAAAGAAGCGCAAAATCGAACCTTGTTGCGCCTCAAAAAACGCTGTCAAAGCAGCTCCGTCTATCCCGGGAGTCGGGATATGTGCACCTAGGCGAAAAATAAGAAGCATTGCCAGAGTGAAAAAAATACGCTGCCTTAGCTCTTCAATCCGGAAAATGTTCTGAATTATATTTAACATCAAAGATGCCTTAGCCTGTCGTAACCACTTCACCTCCAGCTTTTTTTACTGCTTCTGCAGCACTTGCGCTAGCCATGTCCACTTCTATTTTTAATTTCTTGCTCAGTTTCCCCTTGCCTAAAAGCTTTACTGCTTTGTCTTCTTTTTTGATTAATCCTAGTGCCTTAAGTTTTGTTTTATCAAGGCTGCTTCCTGTTTCAACAGTAGCAGTATCTTCCAGATTTTGTATATTAATCAACTGAAAAAACTCTTTGTTGGGGCTAGTAAATCCAAACTTCGGCAATCTTCGGCTGATCGGATTTTGTCCACCTTCAAATCCCCGTTTCCGTTTATAGCCGGAACGCGATTTTGCCCCATTTTGACCGCGACCGCAGTTTTTTCCGTTACCGCTGCCGGGACCACGTCCAACACGTTTACGTCGGTTGTTTTTACTTGATTCAAGGTCGTGTAGATACATGTATTACCGTTATTATTTTAAATTGCAGTCTCAATCCGGACAAGATGACTAACCTTTCGGATCATGCCCCGGACTGCCGGAGTGTTTTCTAAGACTGAAAAACTGTTAATTTTTCGTAGTCCTAATCCACTCAGACAGGCTTTTTGATTTGCTCGTGCACCAATTTTACTTCGAATCTGGGTTACTTTTATTTTTTTGGCCATGTTTACTGTCTTAAATATTCTAAGTCTTTGCCTCTGGCTCGAGCAATCCACTCGTTACTTCTTAGATTATATAAACCTTCAAGGGTAGAGCGTACCAGGTTGTTTGGGTTTCTGGAGCCAAGACACTTAACGCTGATATCCATGATACCTGCAGCTTCCATAACTGCGCGAGCTGCACCCGCAGCAATAATTCCATGTCCTTTTTCCGCAGGTTTCATTAAAACCTTACCGGAACCAAATCGACCAATTGCTGTATGTGGAATTGATGTGCCTTCCACATTTATTTTTTTCATGTTAACCGAAGCTTGTTCAACAGCTTTTCGGATTGCCTCAACAACTTCGTTTGCTTTACCGAGCCCCAGTCCAACCTGACCCTGCCCGTCACCGACAACGATTAAGGCGCTAAAACTGAATCTGCGGCCACCCTTCACCACTTTGGCGACGCGGTTCACACGAATTATTTTTTCTATCAGCTCGTTTTTTTCTGCCACTATCTTTCCATATATTTACGGCTTTGCCGGTTGTCAGAAATTTAATCCAGCCTCCCTAGCTCCATCAGCTAAGGCCTGTACACGTCCATGATAAACAAAACCACCTCGGTCAAAGACAACGGTGGAGATAGATTTTTCTATAAGTTTTTTTGCCACGTCTGCACCGACAGCTTTTGCAGCCTCTTTGTTTCCAGTGTAGGTTTTTTTCAAGGACTTTTGGATTGTTAAAGTTGAAGAAGCTGCAAGAGTGCTTCCTGCGCTATCGTCAATTGCCTGAGCATAAATATGTCGTGCAGATCTGAATACCGCTAATCGGGGGCGTAAACTAGTCCCAGATATTTTTTTTCTTATACGCCTGTGTCTGGTCTTTCTCCCTTTCAGACGGTCTTCTGCATTATACATTTTAAACTGTTACTTGTGTATTAAGTTTTACCGCTTTTTCCGGCTTTACGTTTTAGCTGTTCACCTTCAAATAATATCCCTTTACCTTTGTATGGCTCTGGTGGTCTAAATTTTTGAATCTCTGCAGATACTTGGCCCAAAAGCTGTTTATCGGAACTTTCAAGAAGTAGCTTAGTGTTGGCACTGACAGTTGCTTTTATTCCTTCCGGAAGCATGTATTTTATTGGATGCGAAAAACCTAAGCTTAACTCCAATTTTTTCTGACTAACAGTTGCTCTATAACCAACTCCTACTAGGTTTAGCTGTTTTTGAAAGCCTTCTGTAACTCCATGAATCATATTACTAATCAATGCCCTGGTTGTCCCAAGCATAGGCGTCATTGGAGCATTCTGATCGGAAGGATTTACTGAAATATTTTCAGCACCAATTGATAACTCAATCGCCGGATGGGCCTTAAGTTCCAACTCTCCCTTTGGACCCTTCACAGATAGCAGACGCTCCTTAAAGTTTACTTCAACTCCTTGAGTTATTTTGATGGGTCTTTTACCAATTCTTGACATTGTCTATCCTGTTTTAATACAGTCTAACAGACGGTGCAAAGCACTTCACCGCCAATATTATCGGCCCGACATTGTCGATCACTCATTATCCCTTTTGAGGTAGAAATTATCGAAATACCTTGTCCATTCAGTACTGGTTTACAATCCTTGCCTTTGCTGTAGAGACGTAACCCGGGCTTACTGATCCTTGTAATTTTGCGTATAACAGGTACATTATCCACGTACTTCAGCCAAATCCGGAGCTCTGGGAATTTTCCTTTTTCGTCCAGTTCCCAGTTTACAATGAAACCTTCATCTTTCAGAACCTTAACTATGTTTAGTTTCATCTTGGATGACAATATCTCCAGACTTTTTTTATTCCTCATGTTCGCATTGCGGATACGTGTTAATAAATCCGCAATTGGGTCACTCATTGACATTACACAATTTATTATCAGAATCTTATAGTATATTACCAGCTCGCCTTTGTTACTCCCGGCAGGAGTCCAGCATTGGCATTTTTTCGAAAACAAATCCTGCACATACCGAACTTTCTCAAATATCCACGGGGACGTCCGCAATATGCACATCTACTGTATCCGCGGACTCTATACTTTTGAGTACGCTCACTTTTGGCGATCATTGATTTTTTTGCCATCTGACCTATTTTCTAAAAGGGAATCCCAAGTCCTGCATCATTGTGAGACTCTCTTTGTCTGTAGGAGCACTAGTTTCTATAGAAATATTCATACCGCGGATATTATCAACATCATCAATTTCAATTTCAGGAAAAATCAACTGCTCTTTAATTCCCATGGTATAATTTCCTGATCCATCGAAAGCTTTTGGCGAAATTCCCCGAAAGTCACGAATACGCGGCATTGCAACGTGAAGCAATTTATCCAGGAAAGTCCACATTTGTTCATTACGCAAAGTCACCACGCAGCCGATAGGCATCCCTTCACGCAGCTTGAATCCTGCAATTGAGCGTTTTGCACGGGTGACTACAGGCTTTTGTCCTGAAATTAAGGCCAGCTGCTGGCTGGCTGCTTCGACTGCTTTAGGGTTCTGAACAGCTTCACCAAGACCTATATTCAAGGTAACTTTCTTGATAACTGGAATTTGATGTTTGTTCTTGTACTTAAACTTCTCTTGTAGAAGCGGCACAACCTTTGAATTGTAGGTCTGCAACAAATGGCTCTCAGACATTATCCTAATACTTCTCCAGATTTTACACAGACTCTGTTTTTCACTCCAGCATTGCTAGTCTGTATTTTTACTCGCACGCCTCTTGCTAAAGTTGGATTGTAGAGTTGAACGTTTGAATAATGAACAGGTGATTCAATTTGGATCAGACCACCCTGCTGATTTGTTGCATTGGGTTTTGTGTGGCGTGTGACCATATTTACACCCTCAATCAGCAAGCGCTCCCGCTTCCAATCTACAGTAATTACACGTCCGGTGCGGCCTTTATCTTTTCCGGAAATAACTATCACGGTGTCTTCACGATGAATTGTGGGCCTTCTTTTTTTGCGTTGGTTAGCTTTCATAAATCAGACTTCTACAATACTTCAGGGGCAAGTGACAGAATTCGCATGAATTTTCCTGCACGCAGTTCCCTGGCTACAGGGCCGAAAATACGGGTTCCTACTGGTTCTCGTTTTCCGTCAATTACAACAGCAGAATTTTTATCAAATTTAATATAACTGCCATCTGGACGACGAAACGCTTTTTTGGTACGGACTACAACTGCTTTCACCACATTTCCAGATTTAACTTTTGAATGAGGTTGGCAGTCTTTGATTGATGCAACAATTATGTCTCCTACTCGAGCATAACGTCTCTTGGATCCCCCCAGGACTTTGATGCACATCAGGCTTTTTGCTCCTGAGTTATCTGCAACTTCTAAGATGCTTTGGGTTTGTATCATTTTTTACGTTTAAATAATCTGTAATGCTTGCGCCGGCTCAATGGCCTACACTCAGCAATTTGAACTAAATCGCCTACTTGACATTCATTCTGTTCATCATGAGCAATATACTTTTTTGAGCGTTTGATAGTCTTTTTGTAAAGTGGGTGTTTTATTTTTCTTTCAATCTTTACAACAATGGATTTGTCCATCTTGTTACTAACAACAATTCCACTCTGTAGCTTCAATGTGCTCATTTAAGTCTAATAACCTTTATTGTTGTGCCAGTTTTTCAGTCAACACTGTATTCAAGCGAGCTATACTTCGTCGTGTTTTCTTGATCAAATTAACATCAGCCAATTGCCGCGATACGTGGCCGCATCGCAGCCGCAGATACTCTTCCTTAAGGTCAGTTTTTTTAGCTTCCAATTCATTAACTGGAAGTGCCCGTAATTCAGACGCATTCATATCACAGCAGCTCTTTTGATAATTTTTGTATTTACTGACAATTTATAAGCAGCTAGGCGTAAGGCTTCAGTTGCCACTTCTTCCGGAACTCCGTCAATTTCATAGAGGATACGTCCCGGATGCACAGAAGCTACCCACGTGTCAACTGCACCCTTGCCTTTTCCCATGCGTGTTTCAGCGGGCCGTTTAGTGATCGGCTTATCGGGGAAGACCCGAATCCAAATTTTTCCACCACGTTTTAACGTACGCGTGACTACCCTGCGGGCTGCCTCAATCTGTCGTGTTGTTACGTAACCTCGGCTGGTTGCCTGTAGTCCAAAGGAACCAAAGCTAACATTGTTCCCAGTATGTGCGTCTCCCTGCATTCTACCACGCATCTGCTTGCGAAATTTTGTCTTTTTTGGCATTAACATAGCAAAAACTCCTTAACTATATGATCGTCTTCCACGTGATTTTCCGTAATCTTCTCCACGATACACCCAGACTTTGACACCTATAATGCCATAAGTTGTGTTTGCTTCTGCAATACCATAGTCAATATCAACACGCAAAGTGTGCAAACGTACTTGCCCCTCACGCACCCATTCTGTTCTGGCAATCTCTGCTCCGTTCAAACGCCCACCAACCATAACTTTGCAGCCGGCAATATTCATCCTCATCGCTGCCTGTATGGATCGTTTGACTGCTCTTCTGTAGGCGATCCGCCGTTCCAGCTGGCTTGCGATATTTTCTGCAATCAACGTTGCATCAATTTCCGGACGTTTGATTTCCTTAATATTGACAACAACCTCATGAGGATTACGCTTGCTGAGCTCGTTTTTTAAGCGCTCAACCTCATCACCTTTTCGGCCAATGATGATTCCCGGACGTGCTGAGAAAATATTTACCTTGGTTTTTTTTGCTGTGCGTTCGACTTCGATTTTTGAAATTGCTGCATGCTTCAGGCGAGCTTTCACAAACTTTTGAATATCCAAATCCTGTTTCAGCTGACTTGCATAATCTTTTTCTGCAAACCACTTTGAGTTCCATGTTCTGGAAATGCCAAGCCTTAGACCTATCGGATTAACTTTTTGACCCACAGTTTACCTTGAAAAACATGAATTCCCTTTAATCAGGACAGGGAATAAAATATATATAACTTTATTCTCCAACTTCCAGCGTGATATGGCTGGAACGTTTTTTAATTCCAGATGCGCGACCCATTGCTCTAGGGCGGAATCGTTTGAGCACCCTTGCCTCATCAACGTAGGCAGTAATCACGCGAAAGTTATCCACATCAGCTTCTGGATGGTGCTGGTCTGCGTTTGCTAGAGCAGACTGCAAGACTTTCATTATCGGCTCAGCAGCTCTGTTTCGCAACGCACTCAATTTCGCCATGGCCCGGACAACATTCTGCCCTCTGATCATATCGACAACTAAACGAGCTTTTCTTGGTGCCACTCTTACATTCCTTACTGTTGCTTGAGCAGTCATTATCGCCTTACCCTTTTATCGCTTTTTCCTACATGCCCCCGATATGTTCGGGTTGGTGCAAATTCACCTAATTTATATCCCACCATGTCTTCTGTAATAAAAACAGGGATAAACTTGTTGCCGTTGTGTACGGCGATATTCATGCCAATAAAATCCGGTAAAATCACGGAGCGTCTTGACCATGTTTTGATCAAACGTCGATCGTTGTTTGCTTTAGCTATAGCAACTTTCTTTTCGAGATGTGCATCTACGAAAGGTCCTTTCTTTAGGGATCTTGGCAATGTTTATCTCCTCTTCAATATATATTTATCTGTAGCTTTTCGTTTCCTGGTCTTTGCTCCTTTTGTTGGTTTACCCCAAGGAGTTACAGGATGCCGGCCACCGGAAGTTTTTCCCTCGCCTCCACCATGAGGATGGTCGACAGGATTCATTACCACTCCACGTACAGTAGGACGGCGACCTAACCAGCGATTTCGGCCAGCCTTCCCTTTTTTAATATTCATGTGTTCCGGATTGCCTACCGTTCCGACCGTTGCCATGCATTCGATTCTCACTTTTCTGATTTCGCCTGAGCGAAGTTTGATTTGGGCATAATCCTCACCTTTTGCCATCAATTGAATTGTTGATCCGGCGCTGCGTCCTAATTGTGCACCTTTCCCTGGACGTAATTCAATGCAGTGAAGCATGGTTCCAACAGGAATATTTTTTAATGGCAGAGCATTGCCGGTTTTGATGTCGGCATTTTCTCCTGAAAAAACGACATCCCCCACTTTTAATCCTGAAGGTGTCAGAATGTAGCGTTTCTCACCATCTGCATAATGCAGCAAACTGATCCTTGCACTACGGTTAGGGTCATATTCAACGCTTGCTACTTTGGCCGGGACCTCTTGTTTGTTCCGATAAAAATCGATGTTACGATATCTGCGTTTATGTCCACCGCCACGATGTCTGACTGTAATTCGACCATTATTGTTTCGGCCACCCTTTTTTTTCAAAGGCACCAAAAGACTTTTCTCCGGTGTAGAAGTAGTGATCTCCTCAAATACGAAGCCACTCATTCCCCGTCGTCCTGGCGAGGTTGGCTTGTGGAATTTAATTCCCATAATTGTTAATTGTTAGTTTACGCACCTTCAAAATATTCAATAGTATCCCCTTCCTTAAGGGTTACTAATGCTTTTTTCCAACTGGATTTACGTCCCTGATAACGTCCGAGGCGTTTTTTTTTGCCCCGCACATTCATGGTTCTTACTTTCAGTACTGACACCTTAAAGGATTTTTCAATGCTTTCTTTAATCTGAATTTTATTTGCTCTAGGATCAACCCCAAAAGCGAACTGATTTGCTTCCTCTTTCAGGGACAAAGTCTTTTCAGACATTTGCGGTGCTCTGAGCACATCAAACATATTCATCTACCCAACCTTTCCTTGAATGCTTCAAGGGCATCTTTGACGAAAATCACTTTTGTATATTTCATCATCTCATAAACATTAAGGCTACGGTAACTCAGCACATGTACGTCCGTAAGGTTTCTCGAAGCAAGTCGCAAGTTGTCCAAATCCTCGTCTGCTACAATTAAAACTTTTGATGGAATCTTAAGCTTTGTCAGCAGTGTTTTCAGGTTTTTGGTCTTGTTATCAGCCAGTTTGAGACTGTCAAGCACCAACACTCCGTCCTGCCGAACTTTTTCGGCAAACGCTGAGCGGGTTGCCAGTCGCTTAGTTTTCTTATTCAGTCTAAATGAGTGACTGCGCATTTGCGGTCCAAATACCGTACCGCCATGACGACGTATCGGCGATTTTGCACTACCGGCCCGGGAACTTCCTGTACCTTTTTGTCGGTACAGTTTGTGGACACTGTAAGCTACCTCAGATCTATTCTTAGTGGAATGTGTCCCTTGTTGATTTGCAGCTAAGAACTGACGCACAACTTCAGAAACAGCTTTCCTGTGATATGGCGTTTCCAGAATTGAATCGTCAATTTCAATTTCACCCGCGGCTTTGTTTCCTGAATCAACGGTTTTTAATGTTGCCATGATTTTACTTGCCTCAAAAGGCCTTATCCTTCTTGCTTAATGGCGATGTCAACTCCAGCAGAAATATCAAGGCGCATCAAAGCGTCCATCGTCTGCGGAGTTGTTTCCAAAATATATAGTAGTCGTTTGTGAGTACGAATCTCAAACTGCTCTCTCGACTTTTTGTCTACATGTGGGGAACGCAAAACAGTGTAGCGGTTCTTCCGTGTTGGGAGCGGAATGGGGCCGACAATCTCTGCTCCGGTTCGTTTCACTGTATGAACAATTTCACCGATTGTTTTATCGAGAAGTTTATCGTCGTATGCCTTGAAACGGACTTTTATTTTTTGTTCCATCAAACCACCTGGCCAGTTTATTCAATAACTTTAGTGACGACTCCGGAACCAATGGTCCGTCCGCCTTCCCGAATTGCAAAACGAACTTCTTTTTCCATTGCAATTGGACTGATCAACTCAATGCTGACTTCCACGTTGTCTCCAGGCATCACCATTTCAACTCCACTTGGTAAAGTCACCACTCCGGTTACGTCAGTTGTGCGGAAATAAAATTGCGGGCGGTAGTTGGAAAAAAACGGGGTGTGTCTTCCACCCTCATCTTTGTCAAGTACATAAACCTGTCCTTTGAATTTTGTGTGTGGTGTAATTGAGCCCGGCTTACAAATGACTTGTCCACGCTCAATTTCTTCACGCTTGAGTCCTCTCAACAAAATTCCAACATTGTCTCCAGCTTGTCCCTGATCGAGTGACTTGCGAAACATTTCCACGCCGGTAACGGTTGTGGTTTGAGTCTCACGGATTCCGGTGATTTCAATTTCCTCACCAACTTTCACAATCCCGCGCTCAATTTGCCCGGTAGCAACAGTGCCACGTCCGGAAATCGTAAATACGTCTTCAACAGACATCAGGAAGTCTTTGTCAAGATCTCGTGTCGGCTCTGGAATATAGCTGTCAACTGCAGCCATTAATTCTTTGATACACGCATAAGCAGGGTCACTTGAATCAGTTGCTGAACTCTCCATTGCCACCAAGGCTGAACCTTTTATAATAGGAGTGTCATTTCCAGGGAAATCATAGTAATCAAGCAATTCGCGAACTTCCATTTCCACCAGTTCAAGCAGTTCCTCATCATCCACTTGATCCACTTTGTTCAGGAAAACCACAAGGTGTGGGACGTTGACCTGACGAGCTAGCAAAATATGTTCGCGAGTTTGGGGCATTGGACCGTCAGCAGCGGACACAACCAATATTGCTCCGTCCATCTGCGCTGCGCCGGTAATCATGTTTTTTACGTAATCGGCATGCCCCGGACAATCGACATGCGCATAGTGACGATTCGCTGTCTGGTATTCAATGTGTGCCGTTGCAATGGTGATCCCACGCTCTTTTTCCTCTGGTGCACCGTCAATCTCATCAAAGCCTTTTGCTTCAGCTAATCCATCCATATGCAACACTTTGGTGATTGCAGCAGTCAGCGTTGTTTTTCCATGGTCAACGTGGCCAATAGTTCCAACATTGACATGTGGTTTTGAGCGGTCAAATTTTTCTCTTGCCATCTCGTCTCCTGTTTCTATTCCTGTTTTGACTAATTGATTAAATTTCTCAGCCTGGGCTGACAGGCTCCCCTATGAGAACCTTTCTTGTCGATTCAGTCACAGAAGTGTAGTGACTGAAGTGCATAGTAAATGATGCCCGCCCCTGTGTGAGCGAACGTAAGCGGGTGGAATAGCCGAACATCTCCGCCAACGGAGCTTCAGCCGATACAACCTGAATTCCACCCTGCTCTTCCATTCCGCGAATGCGTCCGTGGCGAGCATTCAGGTCTCCTATAACTTCTCCTGTAAACGGGACAGGTGTAACAACTTCTATTTTCATAGTGGGCTCAAGCAAAGCCGGTAGTGCCTTCTGAGCCCCATCTCGAAGGGCATGGACTCCCGCGATCGTAAATGCGACTTCAGTCGAAATTTCCTCCAAGTAGCCTCCCGCAATCAAGGAAACTTTCAAGTCAATTAAGGAAAATCCAGCAAGGACTCCATTGCTCATTGCATCTTGAATTCCCTGTTCCACAGCCTCTGCAAACTGTGTCGGTAACTCCTCAGCAGACAGTTGGTTTTCGAATTCAAAACCACCGCCAGCTTCCAGTGGTTCAAGACTTATCCTGCAGAATGCAAACTGCTCTTCCCCATCAAGCTGTTGCTCAAAAAGTATCTCTGAGTCGGCAGTTTGCGTAATCGTTTCCCGATAGGCAACCCTGGGTGTTCCAGCTTTACAATTTACCCGAAACTCACGCTGGAGCCGATCTACCATCACTTCCAAATGAAGTTCACCCATTCCGGAAATGATGTTTTGTCCTGTTTCCGCATCAACTCTGCTCCGGAAAGAGGGGTCCTCCTGCATCAACCTCTTTAGAGCTTCTTCCAGTTTATCCTGATCCGGTTTTGTTTTCGGCTCAATAGCCTGATCAATTACCGGTTCTGGAAACTGCGTTCTTTCCAGAATAATCGGATGATCCTTTGGGCAGAGCGTGTCTCCTGTGATCAATTCCATTCCGACCACTGCCCCGATATCTCCTGCTCTTATTGCAGAGATTTCTTCACGCTTGTTTGCGTGCAATTTGACCAGGTTTCCAATCCGCTCGCGTTTGCGTTTACGAGGATTATACGCTGTTTTTCCGGTCTCAAATGTTCCTGAATAAACACGAACAAACGTCATCTGTCCGGCAAACGGATCATTCGCCACCTTGAATGCAAGTGCGCACAAGGGGTCTGATTCAGAAGCCTCACGGCTTACCAATTTCTTTGTTACCGGATGATCTCCTTGTACTGGAGGAATATCAAGCGGAGATGGGAGATAATGCACAACTGCATCAAGCAGTTGCTGAACTCCCTTATTTTTAAAGGCGCTTCCACACAGTACGGGGGTGATCTTTCCGCCCAAGGTTGCTTTACGCAAAACCTTGACAATCTCTCCCTGCCCCACTTCTTGCTCTTCAACAATTTTTTCAAGCAGGCCGTCATCATAGTCAGAGAGGTGCTCCAGCATCTGCCTACGCCAATCCTGCGCCTGGGGTCTTAACTCATCTGAAAGTTCGCTGCATTCGTACTCTTCACCGTATCCCTCATCTTTGAAGCGGAGTTCCTGCATCGAAATCAAGTCGATCACTCCTGCAAACTGCTCCTCGGCACCAATCGGCATTTGTATGGGTACGGGGTTCGCAGAAAGCTGGTCAACTATTGAGATGACTGCTTTCTCGAAATCTGCGCCAACACGATCCATTTTATTAACAAATGCAATACAAGGGACGTGGTAGCGTTTTGCTTGCTGCCAAACTGTTTCAGACTGAGGCTGCACTCCGGCCACCGCACAGAGAACCATCACTGACCCGTCCAGCACTCTCAAGGAACGTTCGACCTCCGCCGTAAAATCTACATGCCCCGGAGTGTCAATAATATTCAGTGCGTATTCTTTTTGATCAGTCAACCAGAAACAAGTAGTTGCAGCAGAGGTGATTGTAATTCCCCTTTCCTGCTCCTGTTCCATCCAATCCATTGTGGCAGAACCGTCATTGACCTCACCAATTTTATGAATGCGTCCTGTGTAATAAAGGATGCGCTCGGTAGTTGTGGTCTTCCCTGCATCAATGTGTGCCATGATGCCGAGATTGCGCCGCTGATTAAGGGGGACTGTTTTGGCCACGTCGGTCTATATGGTTGAGGCACTGATCTGTTTCAGCAAAAGCCTGTTCGTTTACCAACGGTAATGCGCAAAAGCTTTGTTAGCCTCAGCCATCTTATGCGTGTCTTCTTTCTTTTTTATCGCGCTGCCCCTGCTGTTTGAAGCATCTATAAATTCGTCTGCCAGTTTTGCACGCATTGACAAGCCGCTTCGAGAATTTGCATTTTCAATAAGCCAGCGTATTGCCAATGATTGACTTCTGCTGTGACGGACTTCCATCGGTACCTGATATGTTGAGCCACCCACACGCCGGGATTTTACTTCGACTGATGGCATCACGTTTTCTATGGCCGCTTTAAAAATCTCTAAAGATGTCATTTCTGATTCGCGTTCAGTGATCGCATCAAGTGCACCATAAAAAATTTTTTCAGCTATACTCTTCTTTCCGTGCTTCATTAATGAATTAATGAATTTACTGACCAAAAGGTCTTTATATTTTGGATCAGGTAATATTCCCCTTATAGTTGCGGCTCTTCGTCGTGGCATATCGTTTTTCTGCTAATCCTTTTTGACGCCGTACTTGGAGCGAGATTGTTTGCGTTCAGTTACTCCCACTGTATCTAATGTGCCCCGTACGACGTGATATCGTACACCTGGCAGATCCTTGATTCTTCCACCGCGTATCAGCACCACTGAATGTTCTTGAAGGTTGTGTCCAATTCCGGGAATATAGCTCGTCACCTCAATTCCATTGGTCAAACGCACACGGGCAACTTTACGTAATGCGGAGTTCGGCTTCTTGGGCGTTGAAGTGTAAACACGTACACACACTCCTCTGCGTTGTGGGCATGCCTCCAGTGCAGGAGTGTTCTTTTTGGTTATTTTGCTTTTACGTCCCTTGCGGACTAGCTGACTTAATGTCGGCATATTTCGATACGTTCGCCTTTGTTGCTAAGCAATTAATTAATTATCAATCAGTCAGTTTGCCACTGATTTAATCTTTCGTCAACACTTAAATTAATATTTCCAAATTAAAAGAGATAATCTCTTGAAAAAACTTTTTTATAGATTTAGATAAATTTGTTTTTTATGTTGTTTTTTTATTCGAAAGTTTTATAAGCTATAATAACCTTTAACTAAAAGTTGAGAAAAATATGATGGAAAAATACAAGAAATTAATATTTGTCATTATAGTATTATTGTTTTTTGGTTGTTCTAGTAAGTCAGACGACTCTTTATCTCTATGTAATGCAGGTTGGAATACTTGTGGTTCTAATGAGGATTGTCACTGTTGGAAGTGATTAATTGATCTGTTATTTTTGAAGCTGATATAAAAAGGCGTATAGAGATTAGTTGAGGGTAACTTGTGGAGATAAGAAGCTTATTTCTACCACACGGATCAACCAAATATACCAAGAATCCCTTGTCCCTACTAAATTGTACAGTTCCTAAAGTTACGAATAGTAGGACTCCAAATCTTCTGTAGCATGCTCACAATACTGTATACTGGCATCCCTATGGCCGCAGAAGCCCTGTAATTTTTTCTTGATTTTTTTTGATTTTCTTATATAGTTCGTAGGTGAGAGTTCAGGAATGTGTGAACATTCAGTGATAATTAAGAAAAAAATTGCAATAATTTAGAAAGGATAAACAAATGAAGATTTTAATTGCCTTCGCGCTTCTATTTTCTACTCAGCTCTATGCAGAGGATGTGGTCTCTTCCCACTATATCTGTACCCATAAAGATAACAATCATGTTAGGCAGGTTAAGATTACCCATCAGTATCCAGGTTGTCAGGTGATCTATATTAAGGCCGATGAGACAAGTAATATAATGGGTGAGGTTGTCTGGAGCGCTCAAAACTCAACAGATTACTGTGACGAGAAGGGTCTTGCCTTTGTTGAGGAAAAGCTTCAAAGAAAGTATGGCTGGATTTGTTTAGATGAGCTGAATAAGTAGCGATTTCACATTTTTATAGAGACTTTATGCTAGAGGGCTTCAGAGCCCTCTCAGTAACAATCAAATTACCCAGCACGATTTCAGACGGACAGTTGCAACCTACCTTGTGATAGTTGGCATCCCTGGAGACATGATTATGAAAATCATGGGTTGGAAGGATTGCTCGATGATCACCAATTACACTCATTTCAGCACAAAGCACATCAAGGAATTCCAAGAGAAAGGTACCTTCACCTACCTTCCCTAGCGAGCCAGAATACAGACGCTTTTCAGCCGCTTTATTCTACTAATTTACCGTAGAACAAGGGTTCAGTCACTTTTGACTGGAATCCAGGTGGGTCTGCGTGCACTGAGTGCGAGGAGCAGATGCGTATCATAGCCTTCATCACCAATTCACGTTTGGTCGCGAAGATCCTCGAACACTTCAGGGAACAGACTTCACGAGCGCTACCAATGATGCCAACCGGTCCCGTCCCCTCTTTCAGCGACTTCGATGACACGAACTCCCAGCAGGCTGAAGTTCCTTGGTATCCCGATCCTCCCGCGCTCGACTATTGAACGTGGTTCGGAATCCTGCGCGTTGAGTGACCCTGTTAGCAAATTCAGAGAGGTTCAACAGCCGTGGAGGAGCTTTTCTCCGAAAGTTTTGTTGGAATTTGACAAGCTGTTTGAGGTACGGTTGCTGATTATTCCTGAATTAAACGATCAAGATTTAGTCTTACAGCAAATGGCAGAATGGCTAAGCCGATTAAGCACAGATATCCGAATCAAACTAATCGGTTTTCGCCGGCACGGGTTACATCCTGAACACTCCGATTTTGCAGAAGCAACTCCGGAACGTCTGGAAGACGTCCATGTTGTTTTTCAAAGTTATGGGTACCAGGATATTCAGGTAATTTGAATTAATCCAAAATGGTCCCGACCTCGAAATCGATGAGCCATGAAGCCCATCTGTTTGAAAAGAATTTGCTGCTGAAGAGGGAAGTTTTCTGCGACAGTCCAATTAGAACCGGTTGTACTTTGCTGGGCCAAGACTTGAACTTTTTAAGATGGTCAACTATTCTGCTCTCAGGAATCAATGAAGATCAGGCTTTTCCAGTTGTTTTTTCCCGGAAGTCTGCTCGAGTCTTTCCTGTTTTGAGGTACACATCACTACTCATTGGTTTCACTTCTGCCAGCAGTTGCTTAGAGCCTTGACAGAGCACCGCGAAGTTTTTAAAAATATCAAGTAATTTGTTGATTATTGACACTCATGAATAATCCCACATCTCCTTCTGACTCAACTTCATGTAAAGATCCATGTTTGCAAGAGCTCCAAAAATTTTTGGGTGAGCGACTTTCATTGTCAAAATCGGTGCGTGAACAACATGGTCAAGACGAGTCATTTCACGCCTCAGCACCACCGGAGGCAGTCGCTTTTGCAGAAAGCAATGAAGAAGTAGCTGAGATAGTGCAGATTTGCGTTAAGCACAAAAAGCCAATTATTCCGTTTGGTACCGGGACCTCTTTGGAGGGACATGTTGCGGCCTTGTATGGAGGTATCTGTCTTGACATTTCCGGAATGAATCAGATTCTGGAAGTCAACGAAAATGACCTGGATTGCAGGGTGCAGGCAGGAGTCACCCGGAAGCAGCTTAATCAGCACCTGCGGAATACGGGTCTCTTTTTTCCAATTGATCCGGGAGCCGATGCCTCACTGGGAGGAATGGCGGCAACTCGTGCATCCGGCACCAACGCTGTTCGCTACGGAACGATGCGGGAAAATGTGCTTGGTTTGACAGTAGTAACAGCAGACGGACATATCATCCTAACCGGAACCCGTGCCAGAAAATCTTCTGCAGGTTATGATTTAACACGCTTGTTTGTCGGCTCGGAAGGAACATTGGGAATTATTACGGAAGTTCAGCTTCGACTTTATGGAGTTCCGGAAGCGATTTCTGCTGCAGTCTGTTCATTCAATACACTGGTAGGTGCAGTAAACACCACCATTTCTACGATACAAATGGGAATCCCTGTGGCCAGAATAGAGTTGCTGGATGAGGTTCAAGTTGATGCTATCAATCGTTTTGCAGGTTTTGATTATGACCTCAAACCGACTTTGTTTTTTGAGTTTCATGGAACAGAGTCCTGGGTACAGGAGCAGGCGGAAATGGTCAAGGAAATTTCTTCTGAAGAAGGAGGAAGTGATTTTCACTGGTCGAATCGAGAACAGGAACGGCAAAAATTGTGGGAGGCACGTCATAATGCTCTTTATGCAGCATTGGCTTTACGTCCGGGATCAAAAGGCTGGCCCACTGATGTTTGTGTGCCAATCTCACGACTGGCGGATTGTATTCTGGAAACGAGGAGTGATATTGAAGAATCCGGAATGATAGTACCTTTAGTAGGACATGTGGGTGACGGTAATTTTCATCTGCTTTTTTTGATCGATCCGGATAACGAAGAAGAGGAACTGCAACGGTATCAGCCATTGAACGATCGGCTTGTCGAACGGGCTTTGCGTATGGGAGGAACTTGTACAGGAGAACACGGGATTGGTTCCGGAAAAATTAAATATATGGAAGCGGAACACGGAGATTCTTTAGAGCTGATGCGGCAGATCAAGCGAGCGTTTGACCCAGATAACCTGATGAATCCTGGAAAAATGATTCCCGCATGACAGAATTGATTCAGCAGTATTTATTGAAATTCAGGAAGATTATTCAAGAGTCAGTGGGTCTTGCCTTGCCGCTTTATCGAATAATTATTCCAATGATAATTGTAGTAAAAATACTCAAGGAAATTGGTGCCATTGAAATTTTGGGTCACTGGCTGGCACCATTGATGGGGCTTGTAGGACTTCCGGGAAGCATGGGATTGGTCTGGGCAGCGACTCTTGTAGGAGGTTTTTATCCTGGAATTATTATTTTTGTTGATCTCGCAGCAACAGAAATGCTGACGGTTGGCCAGGTCACAATTTTATCCTCACTAATGCTGATTGCACATTCACTGCCGATTGAACTGCAAATTGCCGATAAAGCAGGACCACGTTGGTGGAGTATGGGAATACTTCGGGTAGGAGGAGCATTGCTCTATGGCATGATTTTGAATCAGGTTTTGCATTGGGGGAACTGGCTTTCGGAAAGCAGCATTTTACTTTGGCATCCAGAAACAGGTCCGGTGGAACTGCAAACGTGGGCATGGGACCAAATGGTTGGTCTAATAATTATGTTTGTGGTTTTGGTTGTTCTGGTGCAAGTGATGAAATTACTCGATCTGTTTGGCTTCACCAAATTGCTTCAGCGGATCCTGCATCCTTTGCTTAAAAACTTGGGAATTGGAAAAGAGGCAACGAACATTACGGTTATTGGAATCACACTTGGAATTGCATATGGCGGTGGATTGATTATTCGTGAATCGCAAAACGGCACGATTCGTCCGCGGGATATTTTTTTTGCGCTGGTTTTGATGGGCCTGTTTCACAGTCTTGTTGAAGACACACTGCTGCTGATGCTGCTCGGTGGAAGTTTATGGGGCTTTTTTGTTGGCCGCTTAATTTTTGCTCTGCTTGCAGTCTGGCTCCTTGTTCGACTGTTTTCTCTGATTTCAGATCAACAATTCAAGCGATATTTTTTTAAGCCGATTTAATGGAAAAATTAAAAAAATTTAAAAGGGAAATATGGATCTGATTATCCGCAATGCAAATCTTCCAGATGGAAGATTTGGAATAGATATTGGTATCAAAGATGGAAAAATAGTAGCACTTGAAGCGGCGCTGACTGCAAAGGGCCAGGAGGAAATCAATGTTTCCGGATATCTGGTCAGCCCTCCATTTGTTGATGCACATTTTCACATGGATGCCACCCTGAGTTTGGGACAGCCGCGGCTAAATCAGTCTGGTACTTTGCTGGAGGGCATCACCCTGTGGGGCGAGCTGAAACCTCATTTAACGGTTGATGCAATCAAGGAACGAGCCCTCAAATTTTGTGATTTGGCAGTAGCACGGGGATTGCTGGCCATCAGGAGTCATGTTGATGTATGTGATCCTCGTTTATTGGCAGTGGATGCCCTCCTGGAAGTCAAGAAGGAAGTTGCGCCATATCTTGATTTGCAGTTGGTGGCTTTTCCGCAAGATGGTTTTTTCAGTTCACCTCAAGCCGCAGAGCTTTTGGAAACTGCACTTGATCGTGGAGTGGATGTAGTCGGCGGGATTCCACATTTTGAGAGGACGATGGACGAAGGGAGAAAATCAGTGGAAGTGTTGTGTCGTATTGCGGCCGAGAGAGGTTTGCGGATTGATATGCATTGTGACGAAAGTGATGATCCCCTTTCGCGTCATATCGAAACATTGACTGCAGAAACTGTCCGGCACGGTTTGCAGGGTCGAGTTACCGGCTCACACCTGACTTCCATGCATTCCATGAATAATTACTATGTCAGCAAATTATTGCCGTTGATGGCAGAAGCAGAAATGAACGTAGTATCAAATCCATTGATTAACATCACACTCCAGGGACGACACGATACCTATCCCAAACGGCGCGGTATGACGCGTGTTCCGGAAATGATGGGAATTGGCTTAAAGGTGGCTTTTGGGCACGACTGTGTGATGGATCCTTGGTATTCACTTGGTTCTGCAGATATGCTGGAAGTTGCGAGCATGGGCCTGCATGTAGCACAACTGACGGGAGTAGATGAGATGAAAGCCTGTTTCGGTGCAGTCACAGAAGTCCCAGCCGATATTCTGGGATTGGAAGGCTATGGAATTGAAAAAGGCTGCAATGCCGATTTGATTATTTTACAGGCAGCAGATCCTGTAGAAGCGCTACGTTTAAAAGCAAACCGGCTTTTTGTGATCCGCCGCGGAAGCATTATCTCACGCTCTGCGTCTGTTCAGTCAGAACTAAATCTGCCAGGCCGCCCGAAAATCCAAAATTATTTGCTTCACTAAGCTTCAACCACTAATTCCTCAGTGTCTCTTCAATCAAACCGGGGATATTTTGCGTGTGATTTGAACAGACAAACTGTCTTATCCGTTCCGCCGTCTCTCGGTAAGGAGTCTCGTAACCCAGGCAATGGTCTAATATTTTCTCTCCCATATGAACAATTTGTACTGATTTATAGGGTGGAGTTTGTGCAATGGTTTTGAGTTCCTGTCGAACTTCTGTTTCCAATGTGGAAGGTAACGGCAAAACCTCAGGATCGGAGGATTCTGAACGTCAGCTTTTTTTAGCCGCAGACAATATTCACCAGGCGCTCCGGTACAACAATCACTTTGGAGATTTGCTTTCCCTCAAGATGAGTCTGCACTTTGGGGGCAGCCAGGGCCAGGCGTTCTGTTTCCTCTTTGTTGGTTCTTGCCGGCATTTTGAAGCGGTCGCGGACTTTACCGTTGACTTGGACAACCAGGGTCACCAAATCTTCTGCGGCCAGAGTTTCGTCGTATTGAGGCCACTTTTGTTGGTGAATGCTATCATAGAAGCCGCCGTGAAATGCGTCCATGCCGTTTACGTTTTGATTCTCGTTTTCTGGTTGGAGGTGCTGCCACAATTCTTCAGTGATGTGTGGAGCAATTGGAGCCAACATCAATAACATGGTCTCCAGACATTCATCCCAGACTTTAGTTCCGGCAGCTTCAGGTACAGCTTTTAAAACATTCCGGAAAGCCATCACAGCTGCAATTGCGGTGTTGAAACGAAAATTCTGCAAATCATCACCGACCTTTTTCAAAGTTTGATGCAGTGTTTTACGTAGTCTTTTTTCTGTTTCCGCTTTTACTTCAGCTGTTTCCGGAGCCTTCAGATGGCAAAGCGTCCAGACTCCTTTAAAAAAACGGGCCAGCCCTTCAATTCCATGAGGGTTCCAGGGAGCCCCTGCATCCCATGGACCCAGAAACATCAGGTAAGCTCGAACAGTATCAGATCCATATTTTTTCAGCAAATCATCCGGATTGATTACATTACCGCGGCTTTTGGACATTTTTTCGTGATCTTCACCTAAAATCATGCCCTGATTGAACAGACGTTTTGCAGGTTCACGAAAATCCAGCAGACCTAAATCTGCAAGAGCTTTGGTGAAGAAACGAAAATACAAAAGGTGCATGGTGGCGTGTTCGATTCCTCCTGTATACTGATCAACAGGACACAAAGACCGAATTATATCAGCATCCCAGGGAAGATCATTTTTTGTCAGGGTTTCGCCTTTTTTCCAATAAGGTGCAGCATAAGCATAATAGTACCAGGACGAACAGATGAAAGTATCCATCGTGTCAGTTTCTCTTTCTGCTTCTCCTCCACATTTCGGGCATGCTGTTTTCAAGAAACCTTTGTGGTATTTCAATGGGCTTTCACCAGTCGGTTTGAATTCAGCATCATCGGGAAGAACCACCGGCAACTCCTCGTAAGGCACTGGCTGCATTCCGCAACTTTCGCAATAAACAACCGGAATCGGTGTGCCCCACATCCTTTGACGGCTGATTAGCCAGTCGTGCAAACGATAATTTATCTGCCGCTCACCAAAACCTTGCTTTTCCATCTGGTCGGCAACACGGTTGTAACTTTCCGGCCAAACTGCACCATCAAAGCCTGGACTGTTGACCATCACCGAATTTTCCTTCTGCAAAATAGGCTCGCTTAGTTCTGCACCATCCGGAATGGAATCAAGCTGTTCTGGTGCAACAATCACCACCGGCGTCGGCAAGTCGTATTTACGGGCAAAATGGAAATCCCGCTCATCGTGTCCGGGAACCGCCATTATTGCGCCGGTTCCATAGGTGGCCAATACATAATCTGCGACCCAAATTGGCTCCGGCTCGCCGTTCATCGGATTGATTGCAAAAGCTCCGGTGAACACTCCGTCTTTTTCCCTGCCTTCTGCTGTTCGCTCAATTTCGTCTTTACGTTGTGCTGCTTCTTTGTAGGCATCAACCGCCTCTTTCTGTTCTGGAGTCGTAATCTGATCAACCAAAATATGTTCCGGTGACAACACACAGAAAGTCATGCCGAAAACGGTATCTGGACGAGTCGTAAAAACACGGAAACTCAAGTCTTTGGCCGGCATGTTTTCTGTTCCTGCATTATTTTCTGTGACGTTTTCTCGACCTTCTGTTTCAGAACCAGCAATTTTGAGGGCAAATTCCACTCCTTCACTGCGGCCGATCCAATGTTCCTGCATTGACTGCACACGTTCTGGCCAGTCCAGTCCGTCAAAATCAAGCAATTCATCCGCATATTTTGTGATCCGCAATTTCCACTGATTCAACTTCTTTTTAACCACCGGATTCTCGCAGCGCTCACAAATTCTGTCATCTCCCCAAACCTGTTCCCGTGCGAGTGTGGTTTGGCAATGGTTGCAGAAATCAACAGGTGCATACTCGCGATACGCTAAATCTTTTTCCATCATTTTCAGGAAAAACCACTGGCTCCATTTGTAATATTCAGGATCGCAAGAAACCACCTCGTTTTTCCAGCTGAACATATTGCCCATTGTGCGCAGCTGTTTGCGCATCCGCTCAATGTTGGTGTAAGTCCAGGATTTGGGATGGAGGTTATTTTTTATGGCAGCATTTTCTGCAGGTAGTCCAAATGCATCAAAACCTATTGGGAAAAAAACCTCGTTGCCCTGCATTTTCATAAAACGCGCATAGCAATCTGAGGGTGCCATGGCGTACCAATGACCAATGTGCAGATCTCCTGAAGGATAAGGCAGCATGGTCAGCATGTAAAATTTGGGGCTTCCCGAATCAAAATTAAAGTCCAGCAACCCTTGTTCTTCCCAATATTTTTGCCATTTGGCTTCAATTTCTTGCGGAACGTATTCCTGCATGGGTTTTTTAGTGGTGAAAAATTTAGAAATGTATTGAATGACTTGTGCCCTTTATTATGTGCTGGAAAGAAGAAAAATACAATCGAAAAGGAGGAAAATCAATCAGCGGGGTAAGTGATTAAGTACCGGAAGCTTCCTTTAGTTTTGGACCCAAACGATCTACTGTTTCCAGGCTGTTGAGTGCATAAAGATGAAGACCTTCCACACCTTCTTGGAGCAGTTCTTCTATCTGCTTTTCAACATGCTCAAAGCCAATTATTTTGGAGACTTCCGGATCGCTTTCGTGTTTGATCAGGGCCTGGGCTAATTTTTCTGGAATACTGACACCACACATGTCCGAAAGACGACTTATCGCATTCCAATTTGCAGGGGGAAGGATTCCTGCGACTAATGGAACGGATACACCTTCCTTGTGCAGTTGATCCCGCCAGTGTAAAAAATGAGTGTTGTCCAGAAAAAACTGAGTCACGATAAATTCTGCTCCTGCAGCAATTTTTTCGTGCAAACGCTTTCGGTCATCGTCTTTATCGGGATTTTCCACATGGCCTTCCGGATAACCTGCGGCACCTATACCAAAATCGCTGTGTTTACGGACAGCTGCAATTAATTCACTTGCATAATGATAACCTCCTTTGGGCTGGACAAAATGCTTGGTTCCAGCGGTGGGGTCGCCGCGCAGGGTCATTACGTTTGTGATTTCACTATTTTTGAGTTTTGTTAAAACCTCATCGATTTCCTTCTCAGTGTGTGCCACACAAGTCAGGTGAGCCATTGCAGGCACATCCAGTTCATGATGGATATGTGCCGCCATTTCGTGGGTGTTTGCACGGGAAGTCCCTCCTGCTCCGTAAGTTACAGAAAAATAATCCGGAGTACAGGATTTGAATTTCTCCAGAGTCGTTTTGAGTTTTTCCATGCCTTTTTCGGTTTTGGGTGGAAAAATCTCAATCGAAAAAACAAAATCCTGTTTTTGGTACAAATCAATTAAATGCATTTTTTTAAGTTTTAGGTTTTAATTTTTGTAGAGAGTCGAAGGAAACTCAACACTTTTAATTCAACACTCAAAACTGTAGGTGAATCCCACTAAACATAGCCTAAAACTGGGGCCAGCCAGCGCTCAACTTCTGAAATTGACATCTTTTTGCGCTCGGCATAGTCTTCAACTTGATCCCTGTCGATCTTGCCCACTGCAAAATAGCGTGACTCAGGATGGGCATAATACATGCCTGAAACCGAACTGGCCGGAGACATGGAGTAGCTTTCTGTGAGTTTAATGCCGCTGCGTTTTTCAGCATCCAGCAATTCAAATAGTATCGGTTTTTCCGTGTGGTCTGGTTGAGCAGGATACCCCGGAGCAGGACGGATTCCCCGGTACTTTTCGCTTACCAAATCGTCCAAGTTCAGATTTTCTGTCCGGCCAAAACCCCATTCATCTCGCACTTGTTTGTGCATGTATTCGGCAAGTGCTTCTGCCAAACGGTCACCGACGGCTTTTACGAGAATGGAATTGTAATCATCAAGTTTTTTTTCAAAACTTCTGGCCAGTTCTTCCACTTCCGGGCCGGTGGTCAGGGCAAATCCTCCCAAATAATCAGCGAGACCTGAATCTGTGGGTGCGATAAAATCGGACAAAGCCTGGTTCGGTTTGTCATCGGCCTTGACTGTTTGCTGTCGTAAAGTGTGGAATATCGTTTTAATTTCATTGCGGGACTCATCTGTGTAAATCAGAATATCGTCGCCTTCACTGTTTGCGGGGAAAAAACCAATCACGGCTTTTGGCCGAAATCTCCGGTTTTCAACAATGTCTCCCAAAAGAATTTGTGCGTCCTCAAAAAGTTTGCTGGCTTCTATGCCAAATTTTGGATCTTTAAGAATTTTGGGATAGCGCCCTTTCATCTCCCATGTGTAAAAGAAAGGTGTCCAGTCGATGTACTCCAACAAGGTTTCTACTTCAACCGAATAATCCCGCAATCCGAGAAAACCTGGTGTGTCAATCGTGCAATCAGTCCCGGAATCGGATCTTCCGGTGTACTGTCTGGTTTTCCAGTCGATAGGAGTGCGGTTTGCTCGTGCGTCTTCAATGGATAGCAATTTACGTTTGCTATTTCGATCTTTGTAAGCTTTTCTTCGCCGTTCATGTTCTTCATGAAGTTCCTGTACGGCTTCAGTTTTGTAGTCAGGACTCAATAATTTGGTAATAACTCCGGCAGCTCTTGAAGCATCCGGAACATATGCCACGGGATAGTCGTATTTCGGAGCGATTTTGACCGCAGTGTGTACAGAACTTGTGGTAGCGCCACCGATTAAAAGAGGTAGGCTGAAACCTTCGCGCTTCATTTCGCTGGCCACATGCATCATTTCATCCAGAGACGGCGTGATCAATCCTGAAAGACCAACCACGTCTGCTTGAAGCTCACGTGCGGTTTCCAAAATTTTTTCGCAGGGTACCATCACGCCCAAATCGATAACCTCGTAATTGTTGCAGCCCAAAACCACGCCCACAATATTTTTGCCTATATCGTGAACATCACCTTTCACTGTGGCCATCACAATTTTTGGGAGTTTGGTCTGCGAGCCAGATTGCTTCTTTTCTTTCTCCATAAACGGTTCAAGATAGGCTACAGCTTGTTTCATCACGCGGGCGCTTTTCACGACTTGCGGTAAAAACATTTTGCCATCACCAAAAAGGTCACCCACAACTTTCATGCCTTCCATCAAAGGTCCTTCAATCACTTCCAATGCCAGATCAAATTTTTTGAAGATTTCTTCGGTGTCCGCTACGATATGTTCCGTTATGCCTCTCACCAAAGCATGAATGATACGTTCTTCCGCCGTCCCTTCACGCCATTTTGTATCCTTTTGAATCTTACGTGATCCCTCAGCTTTGTAACTTTCTGCAAAATCTGTCAGTCGCTCTGTGGCGTCTTTTCGTCTATTGAGCAATACATCTTCGACAAGTTCCAGTAAATTTTTAGGGATTTCTTCGTACACTTCGAGCATTCCGGCGTTAACGATCGCCATGTCAAGGCCGGCTTGAATTGCATGATACAAAAAAGCAGAGTGCATCGCTTCGCGTACCGGATTATTACCGCGGAATGAAAAGGAAATGTTGCTCACTCCTCCACTGACCAGCGCCCCCGGACATCGTTCTTTGATTTGGCGTATGGCTTCAATGAAAGCCACCGCATAATCGTTGTGTTCCTCCATTCCGGTAGCCACCGTCAAAATATTTGGATCAAAAATAATGTCGTGCGGAGCAAAACCAACGGTTTCAGTAAGCAATTTAAAGGCTCGGCTGCAAACTTCAACTTTGTGTTCAAGCAGTGTTGCCTGCCCTTCTTCATCAAATGCCATCACCACTGCCGCTGCGCCGTATTTGCGAATTTCACGCGCCTGCTTCAAGAAATTTTCCTCACCTTCCTTGAGGCTGATGGAGTTAACCACCCCCTTGCCCTGGATGCACTTCAATCCGGCTTCGATTACGGACCATTTGGAACTGTCAATCATAATTGGCACACGGGCAATGTCCGGCTCAACTGCAATCAAGTTGAGAAAATGTGTCATTGATTTTTCTCCGTCCAGTAATCCCTCATCGAAGTTAATATCAATAAAATTTGCACCGGATTCCACTTGTTGACGGGCGATGGCTAGTCCGGATTCAAAATCATCATCCAAAATGAGTTTCCGGAACTTGGGAGAACCCATGATATTTGTTCGTTCACCGATCATCAAAAATCCGATATCAGGATTGATGTTCAGAGGTTCCAATCCGGAATAAAACGGAATTCCTTCCGTTGCTAAAGCAGGACCCGAATTATTTTCAGGAGTTTCCCCGAAACGATGTTTCAGCAG
>JAKUUI010000189.1 GCA_022448485.1 SAR324 cluster bacterium | reverse complement strand
AGATTGGTCTTACCCGGAACAAGGAAGCAAACTGAAGGTTGTCCGTGCTTCTTCGGAAGAAGCTTTTAAACCAGTTATTCAAACACGTGGTATTGGCCCAAATCCCAGAAAATCATCATTTGATGTGTTTTTAGAAGAACTAACACACTTTTTTGAAGTTCGCACAGGAAAAATAAATGGAAATATTATTGATCAACCAGAGCATTTAGTGATTGTTTTGGAGAACTACACGCTTCCAGGAATGGACTTTGATCGAACACTTGATCAATCAACCTTAAATTGGGCGAAAACATTTTCACCCGAAAGGTTAACTGTAGTCGCACTAAGGGACTCTTTCGATCTGCCTGAGACAAGGCCTTTGACTACTTTGTGTACATACAGCTTTCGAGAAGAGTCTGCTGAAGCTGCAGCAAAATGGTTGGCAGGAGTAATCAAAGTACGAAATGGAGATGCTTTCATCTAAACTATCTTTATCAGGTTAAAGCATACTTGGAACGTCTTTTTCTTTCCGCTGATATTTATTTATGACCCTGAATGGAAAACACTGGCTCAAGGACTAACAATGTTTTTTGGTGAATACAGCATCAATTACGGTGTCCTCTATGCCGGATTAACATTGGCAGCATTGCCCATTGTGGTGATTTTCATCATACAATCAAAACAATTTATCACCGGAATGACTGCCGGAGCAATTAAATAAATCAGGGCGTTTATTCTCAACTAACAATAATTTACAAATGCTGACAGAAAAACCTAATTCTAACACATTACATTTGCATCAAATGTCTGCTCTGGAGATTGTGCATACAATGAATTCAGAAGATGCGACAATTGCAAAATCAGTTCAACAGGCACTTCCTGAAATCGCATCAGCAGTTGGATTGATTGCAAGACGTCTCAGCGATGGAGGACGTCTGTTTTATGTCGGAGCAGGAACAAGCGGACGTTTGGGAGTGTTGGATGCTTCAGAATGTCCACCGACTTTCGGAACACTGCCGGAGATGGTTCAAGGCATAATGGCAGGTGGAGAAATGGCGATGACCGATGCTGTTGAAGGAGCGGAAGATGATCATTGTGCCGGTGAAGACACTATGCGGAATAAAAAAGTGGCTCATCGCGATGTGGTAGTTGCGATTGCCGCAAGTGGAACTACTCCTTTTGTACTTGCTGCAGTTGAATATGCACGTAGGCAGGGAGCCGCAACTGTTGGCCTGGCCTGCAACTCACCATCGCCTCTGTTGGAGAATGTGGATGTGTCTATAGGTGTTCCGGTTGGTCCGGAAGTGCTGGCCGGCTCTACACGACTTAAAGCAGGAACAGCACAGAAAATGGTGCTCAACATGCTTAGTACTGCCACAATGGTGCGCTTGGGGAAAGTATACCAAAACCGTATGGTGGACGTGCAGTCAACAAACAAAAAACTTGAGCGACGGGCGCTGGAAATGGTGTCCGAACTTGGGGAAGTTTCAAAGGAAATTGCTGCTGATTTGTTGCAGGAATCAGGAAATCATGTAAAAACTGCTGTCGTAATGGCAAAGTTGGGAATCAACTCAGATGGCGCCAAAAAACTTCTTGAAGCAGAAAATGGACACCTTGGTAGGATCTTATGAGCAACCGGGCGAAAGTAAAGTATGCTAAAAAACGTTATAGGATTAATGAGCGGCACTTCGATTGATGGTATAGATGCGGCATTTTTGAAAACTGACGGATTGTTCCATGTTGAAGCAGGTGAGGCTATTACTGTACCTTATGCGGTAGATTTGAGGAAAACATTATCAGAGCTTGTTTCTTCTGGTATGCAGTCTAAAACCGTAGAAGAGCAAATCACTGTCAAGCACGCCGAAGTCATTTCTCAACTACTGAAAAAAACGAATACTGCTGTTGATGAAATCGACTTGATTGGTTTTCATGGACACACGATTTACCATAAACCTGCTCAAAGAAAGACTCTTCAAATTGGAGATGGTGAGCTACTTGCGAAATTGACAGGAGTGGATGTTGTATGTGATTTTCGCAGTAATGATGTGAAACATGGAGGGCAAGGTGCTCCTCTAGTTCCGCTTTACCATCAGGCATTGGCTGTACGATTAGAAAAGCCGCTGGCAATTTTGAACCTGGGTGGTGTTGCTAACATTACTTGGCTCGGTCATAAAGATGAATTGTTGGCTTTCGATACAGGTCCTGGAAATGCTTTACTTGATGATTATATGGACATGCATCTGGGAGAAAAACAGGACTCCGGAGGCAAGTTGGCATTGTCAGGTAAAGTTGATCAAAGCAGTCTGTCTACTTTTTTAGAACATTCTTATTTTTCTAAGAAGTCTCCGAAATCTTTGGATCGCAATGAATTTGATTTGAC
>JAKUUI010000188.1 GCA_022448485.1 SAR324 cluster bacterium | reverse complement strand
TCAGTCGCACCGGACGCTGAACATGAAATAGATTCTCTGCACCGCATGGTACAGGGTAAGCGTGTAGATGGTATGATTTTAACGCTGACAAAAGCAATAGATAAGCGCATTTCTTATTTACTTGATCAGAATTTCCCTTTTGTATTGTATGGAAGAACAGAAGATCCACGTCCTCATGCTTTTCTAGATATTGACGGAGAATTGGCATTTCGTGAAGCCTGTAAATCACTAATTGAACTTGGTCACACGAGAATAGCACTAATTAATGGAGAACCGGAATACATGTTTCCGATATTTTGTCTTGAAGGTTACCGCAACGGTTTGAAGTCAGGAGGACTTCCTTTTGATCCGGAATTGGTAAAGGAGTGGCGGCATCAGGATATACAGCTAAGCAGTTTTCAACAAACATTAGCATTGATGAAACTTCCGCAGCCGCCTACCGCAATTCTTTTCCATACTGAAACTGCTGCGGGAATATTACAGGCATTGAAAAAAATAAATTTAAAGGTTGGCGAGGATATTTCTTTGGTCGGTTATGATGATTTGGAAATAGCAAAAACAAATATTCCGCCTTTGACCGTAATACGTCCTCCCGGGATTAATGCCGGTGAGCAACTGGTGGGAATGCTTATGGAAGTCATTAATGGACGTTCTCCGGATGAACTTCATAAAATTTGGCAGGCAGAAATGGTACTGAGACAATCAACCGGCACTGTTTGAAATTAGTAAAAATGAATATGATAAATAAATTTCCGGAAAATTTCGTTTGGGGAGTATCTACTTCCAGCTATCAAATTGAAGGTGCCGTAAATACTGATGGAAGAGGAAAAACGATTTGGGACACCTTTTGCGAAGTCCCGGAAAACATTGTTGATCAAACCAACGGTGCTGTTGCCTGTGACCATTATCACCGTTATCCGGAAGACATTCGTTTAATGGTGGAACTTGGAGCAAAAGCCTATCGCTTTTCCACAGCGTGGTCTCGTGTTCAACCCGAAGGATTTGGGGGGGTTAATCAAGGCGGAATCGATTTTTACAATCGTCTGCTTGATTCTCTGTTGGAGCATAACATAGAACCGTGGCTATGCCTTAATCACTGGGATTTACCACAGGGATTAGAAAATCTAGGAGGTTGGCGCAACAGAGAAACGTCTTTCCGCTTTGCGGAATATGCGGAAATAATGGCCAGACATCTGGGCGATCGGATTCCATATTTCATTACGCACAATGAACCAAATGTTGTTGCTTTGCTGGGACACGGCTGGGGCTGGCACGCACCCGGAATACAGTCTGCAGAAGCCGTGATGGCTGCGACGCACCACCTGAATCTGGCGCATGGACTGGCGGTTTCCGCAATTCGCAAAACAGTTCCCAACGTAAATATCGGAACTGTTATCACAATGCAGCCGGTAGTGGACTGGGATATTGACCCAATTGGAAGCACCCGACTGGATGCACTTTTCAACCGCGCTTTCACAGATTCGGCATTGCTGGGAACTTATCCGGAATTGCTTTTTGATGAACTTACTCCGTTTGTGGAGGAAGGAGATATGGAGTTGATTCACCAGTCGCTAGATTTTTTTGGACTGAATCATTACACTACTATGCGAGCGCGTTCTACACCTGAAAACGCACTAGGAGTTGAAATACTTGCACCGCCTGTGGAAACACCACAAACCATCAAAGGGTGGGAAATCAATCCGGCAATGCTTTATCAGCAACTACTCGAATTCAAGGACCGCTACGGGAATCCTCCTGTTTACATTACGGAAAGCGGCTGTGCATCTCCGGACGAACCGAATGTAGAGGGGCTGGTTTCTGATCCGGATCGTGTTGCCTATTTCCGAGATTATTTACACGCCGCTTCGCTTGCAATTGAAGACGGAGTGAATTTGAAAGGCTATTTTGCCTGGTCGCTTTTAGATAATTTTGAATGGGCTGAAGGTTATACACAGCGTTTCGGAATCATATATGTTGACTTTACAACACAAAAACGTATTCCCAAAGATTCGTTTTATTTTTTGAAAAATATATTTCATAACAATCATATTTAGTACCTTCCTTACACAACAATCTTTAATTTACTTGACAGTGTCCCATACTTGTGGAATTCTGCACATAGATAAACGAAGGATATTAAAATCACATTTCTTTACACTTTTTATAATCTTTAAGACAGGAATAATGCATGGCAGAAGTAAGAATGCAGTCAATCTATAAACAGTTTGGCAATACTGAAGTGATTCACGGAGTAGATTTGGAGGTTGATGATAATCAGTTTGTTGTTTTAGTCGGACCTTCCGGTTGCGGCAAATCAACCCTTCTGCGTTTGATTGCAGGCTTAGAAGACGTGACAAGTGGAGAGA
>JAKUUI010000187.1 GCA_022448485.1 SAR324 cluster bacterium | reverse complement strand
TAGACCATTCATTTTCAGTAGGTAACTCTGAATCAGCTGGTTCGTAAAACATTTTATCTTTTGATACTCCGTATGTACTTTTCAAACCAGGAATGCCAGTTTGCGCTCGGACTGCGTGATAACCCGCCTCCAAAAATTTTCCTACCTCTTCGACTGTCTCTTCAATACTGTCCCCATTAGCATGACCATATACCATAACACCTGTGCGACTTTTTCCTCCTAATAACTGATAAAGAGGCATATTTGCAGCCTTTGCTTTTATATCCCATAAAGCCATATCTACTGCAGATATTGCTGTCATTGTTACAGGACCTTTTCGCCAATAGGCTCCACGATATAAAAATTGCCAAATATCCTCTATCTGATGAGGATCTCTACCTACCAACAATGGCACGATATGATCTTTTAAATAGGCAGATACCGCAAGCTCTCTACCGTTTAGAGTCGCGTCTCCAACTCCATACAAACCTTCATCTGTACATATCTTTAAACTTACAAAATTTCTTCCCGGACTGGTAATAATAACCTTGGCCTCAGTTATTTTCATGGTACCTCCAAATATATCAGTTTTCTATTATATTATTATGATTGATTAGCTTATTTGAAATTGTGTATTAATGTTATTAAGATTGCTTAGCACATTCGTAAATTTTCCCATTTCCAGTTTCCTAAATTGACTTTCTCAACGATAGGTTTTTGAAGTCCCATCTCCCACGTCACCTGAGACTGTGGCCTTCCGATAAACAGTGATTCTGGAAGACCAATGAGACGTCTAGGTTGTTCAGATGCCCAGCGGATTACTTCATCGAAGGGCGCTCCGTACCAATCGACCACATTGGCCACGCATTCGGACAGGGTTGTTGCTGAACCTGCAAGCATTTTGGTTCCTGGGATGTAGACAATATCTTCTTGTTGACGCTCTATATCGACTTGCCCTAATGAATAACGTCCGGGAAGTGCGACTGAACCGGAGGTGCCGTCAGTCACCAGAATCGTCCGGATTGATTGTTTTGCCCGAAGGTAAACTCCAAGGACGTGCGGTTGCTGATGAAACCCATCAGCAATGAAGCTGGCACTGAAACGATCTTCCGCCAGTTGGCCTAGAATGGGATTGTCTGTTTTTGGTAACATTTGAGCAATTCCGTTACCTAAGTGGGTAGAAAGTGTAGCCCCGGCATCGGCCGCCCTCAGTAACGTGTCTCGATCTGGATTGCAGTGCCCGATGGCTACGGCTATACCTTTCTCGACCCACTTCGGTATTAAGTCCAACACACCTTTAATTTCCGGAGCAACAGTAATAAGTGTAATTCGACCCCCAGCTGCTTCTTGAAGTCGTTCAAAATGATCCCACGTCGCAGATCTCATCCACTTAGTAGGATGGCATCCGCAGAATCCTTCTTCTGGATTAAGAAACGGACCTTCCAGGTGGTATCCAGGAACCATGGCCTGAGCTAGTTTAGAAGCGTTTCGTCCTGCTTCCAGAGCATGAAAGCATTGAATTTGCCAGTCTTCACTCCCGGTAATAACTGTAGGCAGACATGTCGTAACACCTGTACTAAGCATGGCAAAAAGGGATTTTTCAAATTCTTCTGGCATCAAGGTTGGATCATTATAATCCACCCCGGCAAATCCATTGACCTGCAAATCGCAAAGTCCTGAACTGATAACTCTAGTATCTCTTTTCCATATTTCAGGTCCCGCTTCGACTGGTATCGATTTAAGCAAACCAGCTGAATCAGTTAATGGTGGTTTGGATGGATCAAAAATCATTTAACTGGCTGTAGTAGAATTATTGTAAATTGGATTCAGTCCACACCTGCTAATTGCAGTTCATCATGTCGATGGCAACTGACAAAATGATTGTCAGACACTTGTTTCAATTCTGGGTATTCAATTAAGCAAAGTTCAGTGGCATGCGGACAACGTGGATGGAAATAACAGCCAGATGGAGGATTGGCAGGACTTGGAACCTCGCCCTCAAGTGGTTTCATTTTGAAACGTGCACGTGGGTCAGGTACAGGAACTGCTGACATAAGAGCAGCCGTGTAAGGATGTTTTGGTGTATTAAATAGATCTTCCGTTGTTGCGGTTTCGATGATTTTACCACAATACATCACGGCTACCCGATTACAAATGTGTTTGATAACGCTGAGATCATGAGCAACGAAGAGATACGTCAAGTTCAGCCGTTCCTGTAGTTCCATCATAAGATTGAGAACTTGTGCCTGCACAGAAACATCCAGGGCTGAAACCGGTTCATCTGCGATTACCAATCGTGGATTCAATGCGAGTGCACGTGCGATAACAATGCGCTGCCGTTGCCCTCCACTGAAAGCATGTGGAAACCGTTGCATATATTCTGGACGT
>JAKUUI010000186.1 GCA_022448485.1 SAR324 cluster bacterium | reverse complement strand
TGAAGTTGAAAATCAAAGGGACGCTGTACTTGCGGCAAAATATGGTGCTACAATTGTTATGTTGGATAACTTTTCTCCAGCGCGGATTAAAAAAACAATAATTGCTCTTCAAAAGAAAAAACTACGTAACAAGGTAAAATTAGAGGCATCTGGTGGAATAAACTTCAAAAACATAAGTGCATATGCAAAAACTGGCGTTGATATGATCTCTGTCGGTTCTATCACAAACTCTGTCAAGGGTTTAGACCTTAGTCTTGAGGTCTATCCTCAACCAAAAAAATAGATTCTTTTAACTAATTGAAAGCATTCGTTCAATTGCTAAACGTGCCTTATCTGCAATTCTTTTTGCAACTTTAACTTCATATTTTTCGTCATATAACGAACGATACACTTTGTCAAGTGTAATCATTTTCATGTATTCACACTCAGCATTTTCTGAAGCGGGAATGAATGTTTTTTGCGGATTTTGCTGCCTCATTCTATACAATATTCCAGTTTCTGTTGCAACAACAAACTGTTGTGAATCTGACTTTGAAACATGATTCATCATACCCTCAGTTGAGAGAATCTGAACCTGATGGTTTTTGTAATTACCTGATGCAATGTCATATAACATTGGTGTTGTACAGCTACATTCTGGATGAACAACAAATTCAGCGTTTTTCAACTCAGTTAATTTTTTTTCAATATCAGCAGGAGTAATTCCAGCATGGACATGACATTCCCCAGCCCAAATCTGCATGTTCTTTCTGCCAGTCATCTTTGACACATAAGAACCCAAAAACATGTCAGGCAAGAACAAGATCTCCTTTTCCTTAGGAATTGCATTAACAACATTGACAGCGTTTGAAGAAGTACAACAGTAATCAAGCTCTGACTTTATTTCAGCTGTCGTGTTAACATATCCAACTGAAATCGCATCTGGATGTTCTTTTTTCCACTTTCTTAGTTGATCAACCGTAATAGAATCTGATAATGAACAGCCAGCCTCCAAATCAGGAATCAGAACTCTTTTGTCAGGACTGACAATTGCTGCAGTCTCGGCCATAAAGTGTACACCACAAAACAGGATCGTTTTCTGCCTTACCTTAGCAGCCTGTCTTGATAGACCGAGTGAATCACCTACAAAATCAGCCACATCCTGCACTTCAGGAATCTGATAGTTGTGTGCAAGTATGACTACGTCTTTTTCCTTCTTGAGTTTTAGAACTTCGTCCTTTAACATAACCAAAAAAATAGACTTGTGTAATCATTTAAAGGATAATGTACGGTTCAAATTTGTCTTCAAAATTAATTTAATTGGCAATTTTTGCCCCTACGTTCCTATCTGAACCTCTTTGGTGCAGATCTGCCTTAGGAGTTCTATGGCGGAAAGAGTAGCAAGCCTGCTTGTTTTTGGGTTCGTAGAATCTGGTACGTTTTCAACAGTGATTTTCAGATTACCGAATTTTCCATTTGCGTTAATTTCATGCGTGTTTTTGTCCGTGTTAGGATCGGCTACAACTCTAACGCTTGTATTGTTACCACCCAAGCCTACCAGACTGAGAAGTGCAGACACATTGACATTTTTAGGAAACAGTGACACTGCTTCCTTTGCTGCTCCATCAAAAAGAACAGTTGGTTCAGAAATTTTCTCAGGATCAATATCAGAATTGTCAAAAAACGGAGCGCCTTTCAAAGAATTTGGATTTTTTGTAGTAACAAGCACAACAGATTCTAGTTCGTCCTTTACCGCCTTTAACGCATCAAGACCAGCTATTGCACCAGATGGAAGGTACACGGTTTTGCCAAAGTCCTTGCAAGCATCAGATATTACCTCAAAGATAGATTCGTCTAGTAAAGCACCAGCAGACATTATCATCAAGTCTTTTTTGTTCTGAAGTATGCTTACTGCATCCTTTCGCACTGCATCCTGTGACGCAGCCTCAACCACCAATTCAACAGAATTTGAAGAGAGTAGGTGTGAGTTGGCAACAACTTCAGGCTTTTGCTTAAGTTTTGAAACTAGGTTGTCAGCCTGTGATCTTTTGATATCATATACGTGAGTAAGCGTGGCGGGAATTTTTCCCGAATCAATTGCAAGCGCTATCTGGGTTCCTATTGCGCCACAACCCAATAGACCAATTCTTTTCAAATCGATAAAATGCAATTATGATTATAATTAAACTCTGAGATATAGGCAAAAAAAATCTAGAAATTTTATTGGTGGGTTATTTTGATATTACCAGAAACAAAGCTGTGTCATGCTTAATGTGATTTCAACCCTAATACTCATATTCTTAAAAAACCAATTTAATAAATGCAGAATTCCACTAAAGATAGTCATCCACTAGAAGAACTTTATGAAATACTTGGTGAAGATCTTGAGAATTGT
>JAKUUI010000185.1 GCA_022448485.1 SAR324 cluster bacterium | reverse complement strand
AGAGGCTCAAATAAGAATTGCGGAATCAATTGCGACCCAGACTCCACGGGCCCTCCGCGGAGAAGTAGTAGACTATCCTGTGAATATGCCGAGTGTTCAGGTTTTAAGCAGTGGTCCTGTCGCATCTTATGTCTCACTTGCAGAAAAACTTGGTGTATTTTCTTCACAATATGTTGACTTTATTCCTACTCATTTAGAAATTAAGTACCGTGGTAAATTAGCCGAACATGATGGAACACTGCTTAGACTCTGTTTTTTGAAGGGCTTGCTGCAAAGCAGGAAAAATTTTGTGAGTTATGTCAATGCAGATCAGCAGGCGGAAAATGTTGGCCTCCATATCGAAGAAACAGATGACCCAGGATTTACAGATTACGAGAGTGCACTCAAATGCACACTTGCTGGAGCAGGAAAGAAGTTTGCCATTGGTGGAGTAGTTTTCAGCGGCCCCCATCCTCGAATCACTTTGATCAATAGTTTTGTCTGTGAATTTGAAGCGGAGGGTACAATTTTGGTGTCCACTAACCAGGATCGTCCAGGAATGGTTGGAATTTTGGGAACCTGTTTGGGAAAAAATGGTGTCAATATAGACCAGTTTCAACTGTCAAGAAATACACGTGGCGGCGAGGCTTTGGCACTGATACGTGTTGATGATGACTTGCCGAAATCAGTCGTTGAAGAAATTCGCAAAAAGGAAGGAATCACATCCGTTTCTAAAATAGTTCTGTAACAGCAAAAGGAAGTTTTATCAGTCAAGCCATCTGCTGCTGTGCAGAGTTTTGGTTGGAAAGTTCAGGCCAAACCGAGCATTCAAGACTTTGAACACCTTTTCAAACACTTTGTGAAATTAATTTAAAATACACTGACTCAAGATGAACACGTCTCAATATTTTCTGATCAGTATCCAAGGGGTTACTACTGAGAATGATGTTTTGGAGCGTTTTACGGGACAGTTGGAGCACCTTTCCTTTTCCATACAGGACCTGCATTATCTGAACTTTCAGTCATCTCTTTCTATATTGATGCGCCTTGAACTTGAGCAATCTACTGACAAGGAATCTTTGAATAAAGTTTTGGACAAAGTGGCAAAGCAATTTAAACTTGAACTGCTGATCTACCCACTTCCGGAAAGGTCTATAGCTGCTTCAAGTCATCCTTATATTTTAACCTTGTTGAGCCAGAAACTTCAACCGCAATTATTGACAAAACTGTTCTGTCACCTCAGAGAAAAGCAACTTTGCGTAACAGAAATCAATCCATTGGACGCAGGTGATTTGCATGTTTTTGAAATAAAAATTAACGCAGATAAACCCATTGAGCGACAGCAGTTAATGAAAGAGTTAATGGGATTGAAGTCTGAATATCAACTTGATCTTGCTTTGCAGGATGACGATTTGTTTCGGCGCAACAAACGTTTGATTCTTCTGGATGCAGATATGACTTTTATTCAATGCGAAATGATTAACGAAATGAGCAGATTAGCTGGTAAAGAGGCGGAAGTTGCCGAAATAACTCAACAAACCATGGACGGGAAAATTCAATTTAATGAAGCCTTGCAGCAACGAGTGGCCTTACTCAAAGGTGTTCGACTCAGCGATTTGGAACGTTTAATTTTGAATATCCCTTACACTCCCGGTGTTGATCGTCTGGTATACATTCTTAAAACACTCGGCTATAAAATCGGAATTGTAAGTGGAGGATTTACCAGAGTCATCGATCACATCAAACAGCGTTTCGATCTCGATTATGGATTTGCCAACACACTCGAAGTAAAAAATGGAGAACTTACCGGTTGCATATTAGGAGACATTCTCGACGGACACCAAAAAGGTGTTATCCTCAGGGAAATTGCTCTCAAAGAAAAAATTCTTCCGGAGCAAGTGATTGCGGTCGGAGATGGTGCCAATGATTTGGAAATGCTTGCAAGTGCCAGTTTGGGCATCGCATTTAACGCCAAACGTTATTTGCGGGAACGTGCCGCAGGGAGCCTCTCTCTTCCCAACCTTGATGCATTGCTTTATTTTTTAGGAATTTCAAAAACAGAAATCAGCGGATTATTTAAACAAGAAACTCTTCTATGAAACATACCTTCTTATTATAACACCGAACAACTCCGTGAATTTCAGGAGCGCGGAGTTTTGTTGGCAATGCTATGATTTGCATGTGGTTTCAGTGTCGTTTAGTTTCCAAATAAAATCCAATATCATTTTGCCCGCTAATCGAAGCACACAATTCATGGAAACCTTGATTTGACAAATTTTGAAGCAGATCCGTCCACTCGCTATGATCCCACGACCGGTGTACTCGGAGCCAGGAATTAAGTTCTTTTTTGGGGAAACGTTTTTTAATTTTTGTAGCCATAATCATTCTTTTGCTATTCGTTTGTGTCTGTATGAATATTTTAGTTAGC
>JAKUUI010000184.1 GCA_022448485.1 SAR324 cluster bacterium | reverse complement strand
GCGAGGAGAGAGCATTTTCATCGGCCAACCAATTTTTGTTAAGTCCGGAAACTCCGAATTGTCGTGCAATCGCAAACGGAATTTCCGGATCAGGATCATCTCCGGTTTTGCCGACATAAACTGCCATATTTGCCTTGCGGCAACGCTGCTGCAAAGCATCAAACTCTCTTTGTCTTAATTTGCGGGGGTTATTGACCTCAACCAGTAAATTATCAAATTTTGTCGGATAATCTTTGAGTTTACTCTCCCGCCATCTCCAGTACGTATCGTTATCTTCAAGATCAAAAGGGTTGATGTCCATAGGCGGGTTATTTTGAACATGAAGAGTTATTCTTCCTCAGCTATTATTGCTTTAGCGGCCTGATGCACGTTAACCCAGGTTTTGGAAGACTCAGCAAATGGTTTTTCTACATATTGAGAAAAATAGAGATGATCTTCTGCATCCTTGAGGTCGCCGTTTTTAAGTGACTCCAAAGCCTTTTGACCTGAAATACCAGCATCATAACCTGTCAGACGGGCCTGTTTCCAGTAATTGATTGCTTCAGAGCGGTAAACAAATGTTTCGGGAAGTTCTTCGGCCGCCTGCAGTGAGTTGATCTCAGTTTGCCTTGGACCGAAAGTGACCGTCCAGCCTCTTTCCGCCCAGTGCATTGAATCATCAATCGCAGCTTCTGTTTTTTTGATCAAATCTTCATACATTACAATTCTCTCAAAAAATTAAAGTCCATCTCCCATTCCCATTTGAATATATCCGGTAGGACAAACCATTTGGCAAATATGGCATCCCACGCATTTGGTGTAGTGCGTGTACATCACTTCACCAATAGGATTCTGTTTGTAACGGGAAATTGCCTCCTGAGGACAAAAGGCAGCACATTGATTGCAGTCAAAACATAATCCGCAACTCATGCACCGACTGGACTCTTCTTCTGCTTGCTCCTTGGTCAAAGCCTCCAGAACCTCCTCATGATTCCCAATAATATTTTTAGCAACATGGTGGTTACGTTTAGTTTGATTTGAATGGAAAAAATAATTAAGGTCTTGCTCTTTGACCTTAATCACACTGCGATAGGGCTCTGCTGGCAATTTCCGGTCATACAAAAATGCGTCAATTGAATCTGCCGCTTTTCGACCATGGCCAACTGCGGTTGTGATCAAATCCACCTTGAGCGCATCACCGCCACCAAACACATTTTCCTTGCCGACCACCCGTAAATTGCTGTCGAGTTTGAGTAGCGAAGATTTTTCGTGAATGCTATCCTCAAAACCTTTCATGTCGGTCATTTGTCCAATGGAAGCAACTACCATATCCGCTTCAATTTCAAAATTTTCATCAGTGGTTTTATAACGCAAAAAAGGAATTGGTGCATTCCAACCGTCTTCGTCTTTTTCTTTTTTCACCATTTTGGTACATTTGACTCCGCGTACTCCAGCACCATTTTCCAAAATTCCCAGCGTTCCAGTTAGAAATTCAATCTTGGCGCCCTCTTCAATCGCATCATCAAATTCGTCAGGATAACAATTCATTTCCTCTCTGGGTACGGCAGAAATTATGGTCGAATCAGAGCCCATGCGACGAGCTAAACGGGCAACATCCATCGCCACGTTACCATCTCCGATAACCATGACTTTTTTACCAATTATGAAATCATCACCATGGATTTCATAGGCACGCAGAAAATCAATGGCGTTAGTAGTTTGTGGACGATTGGAGAACCCGGAAATCGGCAATTTTCTTCCGATTTGCGCACCAACTCCAATAAAAACAGCGTCATAATCTTTTTCGAGCTGCTCTAAAGAAATGTCGGTTCCGACTCGAACACCCATTTTCATTTCAATACCGAGGTCAATAATTTTATTGACTTCTGCCTCTAAAACACCGCGTTCCACACGGTAGCCCATAATGCCGTAAAGCATCATGCCTCCGGGCTTTTCGTTGAAGTCATAAATCGTCACTGCATGTCCTTTGCGCCGCAGCTGATAGGCAACAGAAAGTCCAGCCGGTCCAGCTCCTATTACAGCAACATGTTTGCCGGTATCTTTTCCTGCCGGGTGCAGTTTTAATCCGGCCTCAATTCCGTGTTCACCAATCGTTTGTTCAACAGCGTTAATGCCGATGGCTTCTTCTCGATGTTGACGTTGGCAAGTGGATTCACAAGGGTGCGGACAAATCCTTCCCATGATTGCCGGAAATGGATTTGTTTCCACAATCCGGTACCAGGCTGCATCCCATTTATTATCGGATTTTTCAACGCCGGTCAACAAATTGTGATAACCACGGATGTCTTCACCTGCAGGGCAACCCGCTGTGCAAGGTGGAACTTGCGTTACATAAATCGGGCATTTGTGACTTTCATCACCGAAAGCAACAACCTTATGAAAACCATCCTGATCTGAATATTCCGGGAACTCATAATTGT
>JAKUUI010000183.1 GCA_022448485.1 SAR324 cluster bacterium | reverse complement strand
GGATGTGGACAAAAGAACCCAAATGTTGGGAACAGCCAATACGATTGTGCAGATCCATCGATGAATAGCGACCAAATGAACAAATGAATAACCATGCAAAAACATCCAACCCACAAGAGTGCAAAAGGCTTCACACTCATAGAGATGTTGATTGGCATTCTTGCTTCAGTCGCTATTCCCCAGTACAGCCAGTACAAGATCAGGGGCTACGATGCACATTCCAAGCAAGCACTAAAGATGCATATTCGAAGGAGAAATATTCTGGAATATGTGGGCTAACTACAACAGCAGGAAAAAGTGGAAGCTTATCGATGCTCTGTAATATGGGTCAAGAAGATGGGGAAACGCAGTTTAGTAATTGTGAAGTAAACGTATTTTAGATGTGGAACATCAGTTGCTGATTTTCGCAAAATATGAATGTGTGTGCTTAAGTTTTAACAACAACAATGAAAAAAACAATTTTTCGCTCCCTTAAAACTTGCACAAGTATTTTTTTGTTTTTGTGGGTAGTTTCTTCCGCAAGTCATGCGGGAGTTGTAAGTCAAATCAAGCTTTTGGACGGAAGCGTAATTCAGGCCGAGATAATTTCTTTTTCAAACGGCGTTTATAAACTACGTTCGGAATCATTGGGAACCATATCTGTTGCAGAAGATCGTGTGCAGTCGATCCGTCCAAACAAATCACAGATCCCAGGAACGCCGGCGCAACTAGAGACTGCAGATCCACCAGTCGGACAAAAAGTACAAGGATTACAGCAAAAACTGACTTCTGATCCTAAAACCATGGAAATGCTTTTAGACTTGCGAAAAGATCCATCTATGATTGGCGTTCTTAATGACAAAGATCTTATGCGCGCTATTCAACAGGGAAATTTGAGCACGGTGATTAAAAATCCGAAAATTCAAAAGTTGATGAAGAGCAAAGCCGTAGGAGATGTTATCCAACGTAGCAAATAGAATTGATGCCCTTAAATTTCTGTGAGATTCCAGTCAACGCAATAAAAATGTAGCATATAGCTAGGAGATGGGAGGCGTGCAACCTGCGAGCTACTGACTCCTTGTAAAAGATAGCTTTATTTAATACCTCAGTTGAGGTATTAGTAAAAACATCTCCATATGATACAATTAGCTGTGTCGGTTGCCCTAAGCTTATAAATAGTTACTTTGGGCAATTGCAAGGGGGATGTTATTATGAGCTTTCAAAGCAAACTGTCCAAGAGGGAATTTCAGGTTTTAGAGTTGGTTTCGTCAGGATCCAGCAATTCTCAGGTTGCGGAGACGTTGGGTATCTCGAGGTCGACAGCGAAAACGCATTTGAGAAATATATATTCTAAGACGGACCATCACAATAGAACTATACTTGCAATTAGTTTCTTGAATTCTAAAACTTAAAAATTCTTAAAAAAGGAAACCCTGAGAAAAATTTTGCCAAGAGGAGGGTGAGATATGCGTTTCTGTTCAAGCGGGATTAAAAAAAGAGAAGGGGGTTTTACCTTGATAGAGTTGCTGATCGTGATTGCTATCATCGGGATTCTTGCAGCGATTGCTATCCCCCAATTTAATCAATATAAAGCGAGAGCATATGACACCGCCTCTAAAGCTGACCTGCACAACATTTACTTGGCTTGCAAAGCCTATTGGTCAGACACCGGTAGTGATCAAAGTTGTTCAGAAACTGAGGCAGGTGGGGCAAATTATGGTTTTGCGCCGTCCCCAGGTGTCACTGTTAGCGCAAGCGGAAACGAGACTGGCTGGTCAGCTACAGCTAAGCACGCTAGTAGCAGTACAACAGTCACCATGAATGCGAGCGGAAATATAAGTTGATAAGGTCATAAGGATTACTTGGAATTTTGCTACACCAAAGAAACTCACTGTTCTTTATGGGCAGTGGGTTTTTTATTTCAGGCTAACCACGTCTATCCATACAAAACTCTATTCTTGCTTGCAAGATTGCCGATGATTGCAATGACAATCAGCAGTTCTATGAGTGTGAAACCTGATGTGTTTTTTCGGGTTAAATATTTTTGCATGACCATTCCTTCCAATGGTAAGCAACGGAACCATTCTATTATATGAAGGGATAAAGAAATACCCTGTTATTTCTGGGTATTGCGGGATATGGGTGTAAATAGGGGTTACCGCATTTTGCCCCCATTTGTTAAACATTCTGTTAAACATCACAAAAAATGGGCTACGGCCTAACCAGCATAAACCCTCATTTGTTTGATCTCTCGTGCCTACACTGTGCCTACACAAACAAAAAATGGGCTACAGCCTAAACTGTAACCCATTGTTTTAAATGGTGGGCCGTCTCGGGATCGAACCGAGGACCTACTGATTAAGAGTCAGAGCTTTAAATGAAGTGGGTGTCTAGAATTTTATTAATTTTTTTTGATCGGAATTTTAAGACGAATCAATTTCCAAAAA
>JAKUUI010000182.1 GCA_022448485.1 SAR324 cluster bacterium | reverse complement strand
TTGGCTTCCAAGAGAGCGGGTAGCAAAATAGGCATCATTTTCCTCGTCTGGAGATTGCAAGATTTCACCTCTGATCCTGATCTGGTATCCCAGTTTGTCCCAATGGAACAAGGCGCTGGATTTAGGGTTTTCTTTAATTTCCAAGCTTTTGACAGAGTTATAATTGGTGTAGAAAACGACGTAGCCTTTTTCAGCATTGATTTCTTTGCACAATACCATTCTTGCATTGGGCACACCTTCAGAATCAGCTGTGGCAATTGCCATAGTATCCGGATTGGGTTGCAGGTCTGATTCTGTGGCTTCATTCAGCCATGACTGCAGTAATAAGAGTGGATTTTTTGTCATCGATCGGCTTAACATCTTGCACATTATCGGGGATTCAATTTGCTATAATCAGTTTTCTTTATGAATCATACCAGCCTCGATGGGCTAGCATAAAAAAATTCTTTATGATTACTGTGGATTTTTGATTAGGAGATAATTGAGGGTCAGAAAACGATGACGGATCTGAAAACACTCAGAGAGCAGCTCACCGAGGTAGATATGAAAATTATTGACCTGATCCATCAGCGGCAGTCCCTGTCCAAAAACATTGGGTCAATAAAAAGAAAAGCAGGCAAGCCAACCAGAGATTTTATGCGTGAAAAACAAGTTCTTGAATTGGCAACATCTCATGCAGAAAAGTTGAATATGGAACCTGATGTAATTGTTGACGTGATGCAATTACTGATCAAAAGTTCATTAAAAACACAGGAAAAGGCCAGGGTTCAGGCAGAAGGACAGGGCAGTGGCCGATCCGCATTGGTAATTGGCGGAGCAGGCAGAATGGGGAATTGGTTTGTGGAATTCATGAAATCTCAGGGTTTTGATGTTCATATAGCAGACCCAAATGCCAATGGTGAGACAGAGAATACCTTCAGTAGTTGGCAAGAGACGGATGATCGTTATGATGTAACGGTTGTGGCAGCACCGCTTAGGGAGTCTGCTTCGATATTAAGTCAGATGTTGGACAAAGCAAGAACTGGATTGATTTTTGATATCGGCTCCTTAAAAGCACCATTCAAAGAAACACTAAAACAAATGGCAGAAAAAGGAATGCAGGTTGCTTCTATTCACCCGATGTTTGGCCCCAATACAGATCTATTGACTGGTAAGCACATTATTTTCATGGAGGTTGGTTCGGATCAATCACTTGAAAAAGTGCAGAAACTTTTTGAATCAACAACAGCCCAACAAATCAAGATGTCCTTGGATAATCATGATTTCGCAATTTCCTATGTTCTGGGTTTATCCCATGCACTTAACATCGCCTTTGCAAAAGTATTATCTGCGAGTGGGGAAAAGAAAGACCTGCTTTCCAAGCTCTCCAGCACTACCTTTAAAGATCAGTTGGGAGTTGCTAAAAGAGTGACGGATGAGAACCCACATTTGTACTATGAAATACAATATTTAAATAAATTCAGCTTAAAAACTATTGCTGAACTTAATCAGGCAATCCAGGATATTTTTGACTATGTGGATACAGGCAATGAGGCAGATTTTGTTGCAATGATGGAGCAAGGTAAATCCTATTTTTCTGATGTATAAATTAACCAACTTGAATTTTTTATTGCAAGAATCAACTGACCATTGAAATGGTTGATCTTATTGATAAAAATGGTTATAGAGCCAATGTAGGGATAGTTCTGATGAACCGGCAGAAAGAATTATTTTTTGCAAAAAGACGCTACCAATCCGGCTGGCAATTTCCACAAGGAGGTATCCACCTTGGCGAAACACCTGAAAATGCCATGTACAGAGAATTACTGGAAGAAACAGGCCTGACTAAAAATGACACTGAACTCTTGTCTGAATCCAACAACTGGTATCAATATAAAATTCCAAAAAAACACTTACGAACATTAAAGAAAGGGAAGCCATTTGTTATCGGCCAGAAGCAGAAATGGTTTTTGCTAAAACTGACAGGTGCAGATAAAGCAATCAGCTTGACTAGTCCTTCAAAATTTCAAGAATTTGACAGTTGGAAGTGGGTCGATCCAGCCTTACCGGCAAAACAGGTTATACGATTTAAACAGCATGTTTATGAGCAAGTTTTAACTGAATTTCAGACTTTTTTTAACCAATGAATATGAGTTATAATAAGTTCAATTTTTAAACTCGGCTAATAATATAAATGGAATCGAGCAACAATCTAAGCACTGAAGCGGTAATCTTTACTGATGCTGCTGCAATGAAAGTAGGCTCATTGCTTACTGAAGAAGAAAATCCAGACTTGAATCTGCGGGTTTATGTAACCGGTGGCGGATGTGCTGGTTTTCAATACGGCTTCTCCTTTGATGAGAATAAAGATGAAGGCGATACAGAAGTTGTAAAAAGAGGTGTGCGACTTATTGTTGATCCAATGAGTATCCAGTATTTAATGGGGGCTGAGATCGATTTTCAGGAAGACCTTCAGGGTGCTAGATTTGTGATCAAGAAT
>JAKUUI010000181.1 GCA_022448485.1 SAR324 cluster bacterium | reverse complement strand
AACCAAACGTTTCAGAAAGTCTCATGGAGATCGATCAGGATCCGGAAAGAGTCCTGGAACTGGCTGCTGATGAAACAATTGCTAAAGCCTATCTCAGTCAAACAGAACAAGCACAGTCAAAGAACATTTTCGGCAGCCCAAGTTTCATAGTTGACGGGGAACTGTTCTGGGGTGATGACCGGCTGGAGGATGCAGTGAATTGGGCACTCAGGTAAATCACTTAAGACAACGGCTTACACCATTTGAAAAAGATTAAATAAATGGAACGAAAATTAAGTACCATTTTTGCCTCCGACGTAGTCGGTTATAGTAAAATGATGGGGAATAACGAGGAAAAGACCCTGGAGACTTTGGGTGAGAGAAGGGAGGTAATCGACAGTGCAATTACCGAGCATAATGGTATCATTTTCGGCAGTGCGGGCGATAGTGTGATTGCTGAATTCGGGAGCCCTGTAAAAGCTACCGAATGCGCCGTGCAGATACAGGGTAAAATGAAAACCATGAACGAAAATGTACCTGAAGATCAGCAAATGATTTTCAGGATAGGAATAAATATCGGAGACGTGATGGTTTCCAAAGACAATCTTTTTGGAGATGCGGTAAATGTGGCGGCCCGCCTTGAATCAGCTGCCCAGCCTTCAGGAATTTGCGTTTCAAAAACTGTTTTTGATTTGATTAATCAGAAAATCCGAGTTTCATTTGAAAATGCTGGAAAACTGGAACTGAAGAATATTGTAGAACCAATACAGGCTTATTTTGTAATACAGAGCATAGGTGGTGCGCGTTTTAACCAATACGAAGATTCACCCCAAATTAAGGTTGAAAAAGCTGAACACGGTTCACTGGCAGTAATGCTCTTTAAAAATCTCAGTAAAGACGAGGATCAGGCATATTTCTGTGAGGGATTTTCAGAAGACCTCATTACCGTGCTTTCAAAATATAGTAAACTTTTGGTTGTCTCAGGCAATGCCAGCTTTACCTACAGGGACAAATCGAAAAGTCCCAAAGAAATTGGCCAGGAACTCGGAGTACGCTATCTCCTTGAAGGAAGTGTAAGAAAACTGGGACAGAAGGTCAGGGTCGGAGCAAAACTTATTTCTGCTGATCGTGAAAATACAATCTGGTCTCACAATTTCGATTTCAATATTGATGAGATGTTCGATGTTCAGGATGAATTGGTCGAAACAATCGTCTCAACCATCGTTGGGCACGTGGATGATGAAGATGTAAAACAGTTGGTGCGTGTCAAGCCTGAGAATCATACAGCATATGATCTCGTACTTCAGGGACTTGAGTATCACAGGAAAAGCAATGTTACGGTTGAGAATGCAAAAAAAGCTGTTGAATTCTTCGATAAAGCAATTGAAGTTGACCCTGAATGCGCGCGGGCCCACGCCTGGCGGGCCTGTTCCTTATCAAATTACGTCGGCTGGGCCCCAGAGGAGTATGGCGAAAACTGGATTGATCAATGTGCTGATTCTGTGATTCGTTCACTCGAAATCGACCAAAACGATCATGAAGCACACAGGATCATGGGAGCAATTTCTCTGCAAAGAAGTGACTTCGAACTTGCCCGACACCATCAGGAAAGAGCTATGGAACTCTGCCCCAGCGACGCATACATCATGGGCAAAAACGCAGCTCTGCTTGTATATCTAGGTGAGCCCGAAAAAGCACTTGAAATTGTCCAACATGCCATGCGCATCAATCCTTTTTGTCCCGATGACTTGTTTGTCGACGAAGGGATGTGTTATTTCTGGCTCGAAAAATACAGTAACGCCGCAAACTGCTTCAGAAAAATAAAAACTCCAAGCCGCGAAAGCCTTTTCTACTTCGCTGCTACACTCTTTAAATTGGAGGAAGAAAAAAAATCAGCTGAAACTTTGAAGCAGGCCTTCAAGATGACGGATATGAGTGTGGAAGATTTTTTACTGACTCAGCATTACCAGAATCCAGAGCTCAAGCAGCAACTTCAGGAAATTCTGCAATCCATTCCAATCTGAACAAAATAAACTGCCCCGCATAAGCTATCCTTAAGAAATCATTGAAAAATCCTTTATCAGCCATCGTGAACAAAACACTTACTCTTTCCTCTGCCACGCGAATAGTCGATCGAGTCGAAATCAAGACGGAATCCACTGTTAGTTCAAAGGTATATCGAAGATTCCCATGGGATACTGGAGGAGTTCTGCGTGCGATTTGATGCGCTTTCATCTGGTCCTTACAGACGTTTCTGGCTTGGATCCATCGCCTCAGTAGGTAGTACGCAGCTTTATTTTGTAGGGATGGCATGGCTTATTTTCGAGCTCAGCGATTCTGCACTTGATCTCGGCCTGCTTGGCGCAGCAACTGCCGTACCCACCATTCTTGCAACTCTGGTTGGTGGTCTGGTTGCAGATCGAATAAACCGCCGCTCAGTTTTAATTTTGACCACTGGGACTTCTGCTCTACTGCTGCTTATACTGGCGGTACTGGATGCC
>JAKUUI010000180.1 GCA_022448485.1 SAR324 cluster bacterium | reverse complement strand
ACGCTATTTTTTGGAATAGAAGCGGGCTGATGAACAAGGGAGACCCAGAAGCATCTGAGAGTTCGAGCCAAATGTTTGGATAACGCTGTACTAGACGCTCACACCAAGGAACAATGATTTGACTCTTCAAATGATCAAGGAATTCAACGACAAAATCTGGATCATGACTCAAGGCTGTAATCAAGGTTTCTTGTCCGAAAATATCAGCAGCAAGACTGTAAGGTGCTGGCAGATGAGCGACTGGTTCCAGCCCAGTCAGTTCTACAAAACAAGCCAGCATTGCTTCGACAACTTTGGGCACTTCCCCTTCAAAATCAATGGATTCCATTTCAAACCAATTTTTCCGGACTACCAGTGGTACTCCCGGATCTGCTCCGGGTGCGTGCTGATCCGGATACATTGTAGCCTGCCCCAAAGCTTCTGCACCAAAAGCGTAAACTGGCCAGCCAATGGTCAACTTACGGATTCCTAATAGACGCTGAGTCATTAGAGTCGTACGCACATAACGCTGTGGGTCCCCTTTGTAAAACTCTTTAGAAGTAAGACCGTACAACTGATTCAAAATGCTCAACGTCATCAAATGCAACGAGGTTGTCACGCAAACCGAATTCTCCGGAGCCGGTTCTTGAAAAACAGCATCAAACTGTCCTTCGATTACCGCATTAAACAAAGTGAGAAGTTTTTTTTGTGCTGCATCGTCTCCGGCTTGCCATTGAGCAAGCAAAATGTCACCTTCGGGAAATTGTAGATCGTCAGTCAGTGTACTCATGATGCTTTAGGTAATTAATCACTCAAGATAATGGTTTGTAGAAGTGCAAATTTTCTTGATAAGTTTCGGATTCCCCAGATTGAGCATATCTGCACCGGAATCAATGAGTTTCTTCAGTACACACAGTTTGGAACCCATGTAAAATGGCATAGAAAGGATGTCTAATTCTTGACAATGTTCGAGTTCTTCATGTGTGAATTTCAAACCGTTGAATTCAATGACTTGAGGACTGTGTCTTACGATAGCATCTTTCAAAGTCGGAAAATCATAGCGGCGTGCCATCAACCGGACATCCTTGTTGAGTAAGCGCAATTGATCCATCACCCTTATATCTTCACACCAGAAAAAACAGTCTCCAAGCATATCAAATCTTTGGGCTACCTCGAGCAGGATTTCAGGCTCTGCTTCTTTGATTTCGATGTACACCTCTAAGCACCCTTTCACATGAGCTAAAACATCTTCCAATCGGGGAACTGGTTCTCCAGCAAAAAAGGGATCAAACCAACTGCCGGCATCTAGTTTACAGACATCAGCATAATTCATTTTTTTGATCGCACCTCTCCCATTTGTAGTACGATTGGCCGAACTGTCATGCAAGACAACAGGAACACCATCTTTAGTTTGTCGGACATCGATTTCAACAATGTTGAAACCCAGACCAATGGCTAAATCAATAGCAGAGAGAGTATTTTCTGGTGCAAAAGTTTTAGCACCACGATGACAAACAATTTTTGGGTGTGGATGTTCTGAGTTAGAGAAAGTTTTTAACAATTCCGGCTGATTACTACAAATACCCAAAACCGGAAGTTGCAGAACATCTTCAAGTACTTCCTTACGTTTTTCAAGCCACAGCACTTTTTCTGGTCCTAATGTTTCCAATTCCATTCTTTGGTCATATTTCAATATTCAAATTTAATCCTTTTCTTTGTCATTCAATTTTAATTCCATTGCGAGTTCTTCTACGTAACAGATCACTTTCTGCTCATGGATTCCGAAAAAACTTTGAGGAAATACTACGACTGTAACAATGGCTGAGGCCCTAGTTAGTCACGTTTATAACTTGCAGGATAGGGCAACGATGGAGGAAAACCGAAGCAGATATCTATCTTCAAGAGGAGTTAGATGAAAAAATGGTGGATGTTTGAAGTTGCCGCTTGATGACATGTGAAGTACTCAGCCGATGATAGCAATTAACACTGAACCAAAAAGAGTGTGATGAACATGCTCACTATAGTTATTTAAAATTATCTGAACAAAATTTAAATTTGAAATGTTAATTTACATGTTATATGTTTACAGACTGATCAATTTACCTGATGACCAAGCTTAAGTCCTACATAGAAAATTACAATTTTCTGTATACTTGGTATGATCAGCGTGTCTAAGAGGTTGGCTATTCACTTTGTCGACTGCGCTCTAGTCCCAAACCAACTGGGAGTTTATTCAATACATCAGTAAGTGGACCTCTTGGGAATCCTCACTACCTTCCTGAATTCTGCGGGAGTGAGTTTTCAGTTTCTTTAACATTCTAATTTACTTTTGTGCTTTTTTAGCCAGAGTTCAATTTTAGTTGATTGAGACAGATGAAATGTTTGATAATTGCCGCAGGACAAGGAACCAGACTTAAAAAAAAGGGTGAAGTTAAACCACTTGTTTCTTTGCTTGGCGTGCCACTAATCGAGAGAGTGATCCGTTCTGCTATCGAGGGCGGAGCGACCGAGTTT
>JAKUUI010000018.1 GCA_022448485.1 SAR324 cluster bacterium | reverse complement strand
TCTGGTTTCCCATCCAAAAAGGTATTTTGAAAAGGACCGTTGATCATGTTAAAGCTGTGGATGGCGTCAGTTTGGAAATCCGAAAAGGTCACAGTCTGGGAGTAGTTGGGGAAAGCGGTTCTGGGAAATCAACGCTCGGACTGGCTTTGCTGCGCCTGATAAAAAGTGAGGGTGAAATTCAACTTGGGGATGTATACTTGGATAGTTTAAATCAGAAACAGATAACACCGGTTAGAAAGGCGATGCAGATTGTATTTCAAGATCCGTTTGGCAGCTTAAGTCCGCGGATGACTGTGGAACAAATTGTGGCAGAAGGCCTGGAGATTCATAAACTTAATTTTGAAGGAAATCGTGAAGAACAGATAGTACAGGTTCTCAAAGAAGTGGGTCTGGATCCGGAATTGAGACATCGCTATCCTCACGAGTTTTCCGGAGGTCAGCGTCAGCGCATCGCAATCGCCCGTGCGCTGGTAATCAAACCGAGCTTTTTAGTTTTGGATGAACCAACCTCTTCATTAGATCGTTCAGTTCAATCCCAGGTTTTAGATCTGCTACGAAATTTACAAAAAAAATACAGCCTGACCTACCTTTTCATCAGCCATGACCTAAAAGTTATCAAAGCGCTTTGCCACGATATCATCGTCATGAAAGACGGGATTGCTCTTGAAGCAGGACCGGCTGAGATAATTTTGAAACAACCTCAGAATACTTACACTCAGGCTCTGCTTGAAGCAGCATTTTAACAATTGAAGATAACTATTTCCGTAGATTTACATGCGACAGATCATCCATCCGGGCACCTGAAATTTCATAGGCTTTGCCAAAACCTTTGACGAAAAGTCCTGAATTCGGCTTCAGACGAATCAAATGAAAATCAGCTAGCAGACGTAATGTTTGCATCAGTTCCCCTACACAATCATCAAACAGAGACATTATCTTCTGCCAGTCTTCAGAATCTCGCTCAAGCACTTCAACATCACAATCAAATGTCACACGCTTTCTGGCGAAAATATTTTCAGCCTGCTCTTCTGGTTCAACGAGCATGATTCCGGCTCTTCCATCATTAATTAAATTACTGGTATGTCCAGCTAGTGCACTAATATAAATATAAAACTGATTATTTTGATCCACCACAAAAGGTGCATAACTACTTTCCGGACGTCCACCTTCACCAATTGTGGAAAGATGCAGACTGTGAAATTTTGCCAAAAATTTCAGATATTCGTCTTTTGTGTAAGCAAGTGGTGCTGATGTATGACCCATTTTTTGATTACTAGAAAAGTGATGTTCAAAAATTTAAAATAACACAAAAAAAATAATTGTTAAATTCATTTTTTTTACATCCCTTAGATACCTAATATTGAAGAACTTTATTGCTCTATGATTTTGTATATACTATAAAAATTTACTTTTTTTATAAAAAAAATTTAACTTAATTATCAGATAATTAAGGGTAACTGATTCATCTTTTTGGAATTCTTTTTTATTGATTTTACACTTCGATTTGCATTAGATTGATTAGAACAGTCTGGTACAGAAGTCGTTCCATGGACAGGAAATATTCTCCGTCAATCGCGATCAATTTTTTAGGGCATTTTGTAAGAGAGAATAACAGCAAATGGATTTGAAATAAAAAAAATGGAGCTGAATCAAAATCAATCTTTGGAATTTAAAGAGTGCGTACGACGCACTTTGCCTCCCCAAGCATGCCAGTCATGGCTGAATTCTCTTCAGCTGCTAAAAATTACTCCTTCAAAAGTAGTAATATGTGGAATTCCGCACAAAATATATCGCTACGAAATCAAGACCAATCACGAACCCCTCCTGAAAAAAGTCCTTGATGAACTTTATCCTGAAAAAGCTCCTTTTTCAGAAAAAAAGTTTGAATACAAAATAGGGTGCAGTACCAGCCGCAAGAAAACAGTTCAGACTGAATTTGATCTGAACCAAGAACAGTTTGTAACCAAAATTGACGATCCAGAGTTAAAAAAAACCAAGCCTGTCCGGCAGACAGAATCTGCTGTTGAAAGCTCCTGCTATAATTTGTTGGATTCCTACATTCCAGGGAAACGAAATCTTTTGGCCTTTAGAGCATCTAGAGCAATCGTTGACATGCCTGGAGTTGCCTTTAATCCTTTCGTTATTTACGGAGAGTCTGGAGCAGGAAAGACACATTTGCTGGATGGTATCAACAATGAACTGCAGCAGAGCACCCCTAATAAAAAAACTGTTCAGGTTTCTGCAGAAGATTTTTTAAATGATTTTATCAATCATCTCAGATCAAGCAAAATGAAAGAATTTCGTGATCGTTACCGAAAGGTCGATGCTTTTTTGATGGATGATTTGCAGGCTCTGGTGCCGTCATCCAAGTGTCAAGTTGAATTGCTCCACACAATAAATGCCTTGCGCAAGAAAAAGGCTCAGATTGTAATCGCCAGCCAGGAAGCTCCAACACAAATATCCAAACTCAGTTCTGGACTTCGAGGACGGCTAGAATCCGGACTGACGGTTGACATCGGAATTCCTGATGATAAAACTCGGATTGCAATTCTTGAAAGCAAAGCAAAAGAGAGTGGAATTCCATTGAACGATGAATTGGCGAAATTTATCGTGCAGCATATCAAAGGAGGAATCGGACGCATGGAAGGAGTGCTGTTGCGTCTGGGTGTTCATGCTTCATTGCTAAATGAGGAGTTGACAGTAGACTTGGCACGATGCGCCCTAAAAGACTGGCTCGAAGATTCTGCTCAAACGTCAAAATCTCTTGAACATGCACAAGGAAAATTTACTGACGAAACTGAAAAGAAAATCCTGCAGCGGATCTGCGTTATGTTTCAAATTTCTGAGGAAGGGCTTCATTCATATCGTCGTGACAGAAAACATACTAAAGCAAGACAGGCGGCAGTTTATCTGCTGAAACAACTTACCTCCCTCTCCCTGAGTGAAATCGGAACAATTGTGGGACGCAACCACTCTACGGTCCATGCCACCTTGAAAAAAGTCAGGGAGAGGATGTCAAAAGATGATTTCTTTCAGAAACAAATGCAAACTTTCCTGCAAGAGTTTGAGGAAAAATCATTTCCATATCATTCTCTTGAACAAAATCGCAGTTACCGTTTTTAAACCCTATGGCAAATAATTGAGAGACTGCCACAAAGTCCTATCAGCATGACTTTTCATTTCAAAGAAAGAAGAAATCTTCAATAATTCTGTCCTTAAGATCTTTCTTGCTTCACCCTCAAAAAAATCTATTCTGACTTTTTGCGATATCATCATTCAGCAAAAGCATTTTTCACCTCTTACCCAGTCATTGCCTTTCCCAGAAAATTCAGCTAAATTGATCTGTGGTCACTAAGTCCCTTAAAAACAAAGTTTGAGTCTGATTTGGTTCATGTGTATTAGCTCATACCTGCTTCTTTTCAGATTGCTTGTTTTATTAACAATAGCCATCTCCGGATGTACCAGCTTGAAGGAAAAGATTTACGTCAGCCATCCGGATAGTCTGCACAGACAAGTGGAAATGGTCTGTTTAAACACTGACGCCTCCCATTTCATTGTCAGAGACCTTCGCGTCTGGTTGAAGCAGAATGAAGGCAAAGAGATTGAATTAAAACATTACAACTCTCTGCTTCCTGATGGTTATTATTTCTGCACCCGGCAGGAACGGAAGTCCTCGATCCTAGATTGAAATAGTACAATGACTGATTCTGCTCCACCTAAAATACTGATTCGCACACCAAACTGGCTGGGTGATCTGGTGATGGCAACCGGATTTTTCCGAGCAGTTCTTGAAATCTATCCGGAGTCACAGGTTGATTTAATTGTAAAATCAGGATTTGAAAATTTACCTCTTCCACACCGGGGGAAAGTTATTATTTTTGATTCAAAACACAACTCAGCCGGTACATTCGGAAAAACTTTGCGCTTTGAAAATTATGCTAATTTTTATATTTTGCCTCCAAGTTTTTCATCTGCATGGATGGCCTTTCAAAGCAGGATCCCGCAACGCATCGGCTATGCAGGAGAGTATAGAAGTTTGCTGCTGACTGTCGCAAAAAAACATGAGGAAACACCGCGTTCACAACACTTACTCAAAGAATACCTGAACCTGCTGGCTCCGGATCTTTCTGTTGCAAAATATCCTCCGAGTCTTGAAACAACAGAGGAATGGATTGAAACACACATCAATTCTTTTCAAAAATCACTTCCTGATTCATTTATTGTTTTTACTCCGGGGGCTATTTATGGTCCGGCAAAGCAGTGGCCGCTGGAACATTTCCGTGCATTAGCCTCACTACTGCACAATGTTTTTGGAGATCCAATTGTCATTTTAGGTACTGAGGCGGATGCAGGGTTTGGAGCAGAAATTTCCCAAGGGCTCGACTGGGTCCAAAATTATTGCGGACAAACTTCACTTCCGGAATTACTGGCAATTTTAGCAAAAGCCAAATTGCTGATTGGAAATGATTCAGGTAGCATGCACCTGATGGGTGCCTTGCAGCGTCCGCAAGTTGCAATTTTCGGTTCAACCTCACCCGTCTGGACTGCTCCCATCAATCCGCGTTCCTCTGTCCAGTACAGGAATTTATTCTGCTCACCATGTTTTTCAAAAACCTGCCGTTACGGTCACTATGACTGCCTGACGCAAATTCAACCTAAGATGATCCTTGATGAGTCGCAAAAACTCCTCACTCCGGGAAATTAGACTGAAGTAAAAAATGTTGTTCCAGAATAATTATTTCAATATAGCTGAAACCGTTGGTATTACTTTAGATATAAAAAAACGGGTAACACAATAGTATCAAAATTGCCACAAATAAGGATAATCAAGAACAGGTTTTGTTACTAGTTTTGGTAGTGATATTCTAGCCTTGCAGGAAAGTATCAGGCCGGCAGTCAATGTCAAGAAAGCTGTAAAGTAGAAGAGGGTTAGTTTTTGCATTGTCTTATTATATATACTAAATGACTATTGCTAGAACCATTTCAGAGGGATTGGTAAGTGGCCAGTAATGTAAACTAACTAAGAAGGAAAAACCTGTCTAAAAAAATGGAATAATAATGTTTATAGCGTTGATAATGTTTCAAACAATAGTGATTTCGATAGCGGGATATGTTCATTTTGCCCTTGGGGGCCCATGCCCAGAAAAATATCATGGTTCTCTAAAGTGCTATTATTATACTTACAGAACCACAGATGATCCAAGCAACCGACAAATTAAAAGAGTATATCTGAAGAAACCTTGGGTAACTTTCGATGATGTCCCTGAGAAAGAAAACAATGGGTAAAAAAGAATTTTCGCTCAAACGAAACTCCAGACAAGCCATTCATCAATTCACAATAGCATCCTCTCGTGTTCCTTGTATTATTAACAAGAAAAATTCTCGAGTTTTTAAACCTAATTTTAGGAGTGCTGTGGAGGATTGTCTGACTGTGAAGAATTAGTGGGGGTCACTCACAGGAGATGATAGGGTTAGTTTAACTGGGATTGATTACTGTTTCTTTCCATTCACCCACTTTGCAATGATGTTTCCGTTTTTGTCGTATCCTTTGATATTCCATGGTTTATCAACCTTAAATTCCCCTACATATTTTCTTCCATCAGGAAAAATGAATGTTCCTTGACCATTCCAAGTTCCATCCTTCCATTTCCCTTCATATTTTCTTCCATCAGACCAATTTAGGGTTCCTTGACCATGTATTTGACTATCCTTCCATTGACCTACATATATTCCCCCATCATTAAAAGTATATATTCCTTGACCGTTTAGTCTTCCATTCTTTAATTGTCCTTCATACTTGTCTCCATCAGGATAAGCAATAATACCTTGACCATTTGGTAGACCATTTTGAATTTCTCCAGAATACTTAGGATTCTTTTTCTCATACCCAATAACTTGCCATCGCCATTTCCCTTCTACTTTACGTTCAAATAAAACTCCAAACCATCCCCATTTACCATCCACGAGTCTACGGAACATAGCCCCTTTAACAGAGTTCTTGACAACAAATTTGGATTCCATATCATTCTCAATCCACTTTGGAACGTCCAGAATTTTAACTGGGCAGGCATACATCGTTTGTTGTTTGCTCACTGTTTTCCCATCTGGTTTCAATGCTGATATGTCATAAACGTTTTCACGCACCTTTTCGTAAAGATGGAGTGTTCGCTTTGGTTCTTCATACTCGACTTCCGCTTTTCGGATCAGGACTGCCTCCGTTAGGCAGGATTGTACATTATCTACAAAAGTGCAAGGTTCCAATGTGTGTCCATTTACATCCACCTCTTGATCGAAAAACTTTAAGCGAAGGTGAGATCCAGTGTGGAGATCAGGGTAATTCACCCATATGATTGTTTTGCACAGCTCAAGAACCCGAACTCCTGCAAAGCTATGGTCAAAGCCGTTTTGTGTGAGTGTCCACACCCCAACCACTTCCTCGTAAGGTATAAGGTCAACAGGGTCCGGACGGCTAACCAACGGGGAAACGACTATTAGGATTAGTGCAAGGGAGATGTTTAGTATATTTTTCACAGGTTCACCATTTGGTTGCTTTAGGAGAACTCAATATAACTTCTATTTGTTTGTTTTACAAGAATTGGGGGCAGGTCGTTGAGTGTGTCTGACTTTTCCAGATTGATTATTCATTCAGGACTAAGGATAATTGCTATGAGTTATTATTGATCTTCCTGCAAAAGTCAGAAATGTGTCAATCTGACAAAGTAAAAAATCAAGCTCCCGAATTCTCTGGATTTTGCCCGCAGGCCGGAAAAGCCAAATTATCTCTTTTTATATCTGACAACCATTTTTTTCAGACTGACATAGGCCAATGGATTGGGTACAAGCCCTTGTGTTGGGCATCGTTCAAGGATTAACCGAATTTTTGCCAATCAGCAGCACTGCTCATTTACGAGTTGTTCCAGAATTACTCGGCTGGAACGATCCGGGTGCCGAGTTTTCTGCTGTTATTCAGTTGGGGACATTAGGCGCAGTGATGCTCTATTTCTGGCAGGATGTGTTGCAGCTTTCTAGAGCAGCTCTGGAAAGTATTTGGAAGCGGGAACCATTGGGCACTCCGAAATCCAGAATGGCATGGGGCATTGCTGCCGGAACAGTACCAATCGTTGTTCTGGGTTTGAGTTTCAAAGATTTCATCAAAATGGAGGCACGAGAACTTTGGGTGATTGGCATCGCATTGATCGTGCTTGCAGTTTTTCTTTATCTTGCAGAAAGACGTTCTCCGCGTAACCGTCAAATCGGCCAATTGAGTTTATTACAAATTCAATGGATTGGCCTAACTCAAGCTTTGGCCCTGATTCCTGGCTGCTCACGATCCGGTTCCACCATAATGGGTGGATTAATGGTTGGCTTAAACCGTGAAGCAGCCGCCCGTTTTTCTTTTTTACTTGGTTTACCAGTAATTTTCGGCAGCGGGCTTTACGAATTGAAAGAGCTGATGGAAATTGGCATCAGCACTGACGGCTATTTCAACTTAATTGTGGGAATTCTAGCTTCATTTGTTGTTGGCTACCTTTCGATTGAATTATTGCTCCGCTTTCTCCGGAGACACGGCACTTTTGTTTTTGTTATTTACCGGATAGTGCTAGGCACAGGTATCCTATTATTTTTGGTTTAAAAGATTATCCATTTTTCCATCCCTAACAGGGGTATCGCATTAGTCGAGTTAAACGTAACTGTAACTCGATAAGCTAAATATTCATTTGAAATAGCCGGCTTACAATACGCTAGCCCAGCCTACGTTAAAATCAGAATTTAACACGTTCGCAATATTATTTCATCAATCACATGTTTCGATTTCAGCAGATTTATCTTTTCAGCTTCATTTACTTTTTGTACGCAGGAGTCATCTGTCTCACAGTGACAACAATCGCATTGGCCGCTCCGGATCATATTGAGAAATCCGTTTTTCGCATCACAAATTATCAGCAAAGTCCAGACTGGAAATCTCCATGGAAAATGAAACCCACGAGCAGGGGTCAGGGAAGTGGATTTTTGATTCATGGCGGCTGGATTTTAACCAATGCGCATGTAGTCAGTGATTCAAGAATGCTTCTGGTAAATAAAATTTCAAGCCCGAAACCATTTTTAGCAGACGTGGCAGCCATTGCTCACGATTCAGATTTGGCTTTGCTGAAAGTACGTGATCCAGAGTTTTATCAGGATTTGAGGCCTCTGGAGTTTGGAGGTATTCCGGAATTGCGCAGCAGAGTACGTGCCTATGGTTACCCGATGGGAGGACATGAATTGTCACGCACCGAAGGTGTGGTGTCACGCATTGAATTTGGAACATATGTCCATCCTGGTATTGACTCTCATCTTCTCGTGCAAACAGATTCGGCTATCAACCCCGGTAATAGCGGGGGCCCTGTCACCCAGTCCGGTCAAGTTATAGGAGTTGCTTTCCAATCCAATTTACGTCTGAACGATGTGGGATATTTTATTCCAGTTCCGTTGATCAACCGTTTTCTTGCAGATATTAAAGACGGACATTATGCAGGAGTTCCTGAAATTGGAGTTGAAACCAGTTCTCTCGTCAATAAATACTATCGCCAATATTTGAGACTTCCGGAAAACACCGGAGGGATTCTTGTAGAACGGATTGTACCGCAATCTTCTGCAGATGGTATAATTTTTACCGGAGATGTGCTAACAAAAATAGAGAATTTGCAAATTGACGCGGCAGGAATGGTGCGTTACGGCGAACAGCAAGTTACATTTTACATAGAAGCAGAAAACCGGCAAATCGGCGATTCCCTTACATTGCAGGTTTGGCGTAAAGGTAAATTTCAAAATTTGACTCTCATCCTCAAAGCTCCGCCGTTTGGCGCAGAAATGCGGAACAGCTACGATAAAATTCCGGAATACCTTATTTTTGGCGGACTTGTTTTCATTGCCTTGAACCGCAACTACATCCATTCCCCGGGGAATGTGACTCCACCGCTGGCTTATGAGCACTGGTACCGTGAGGTTGAACGCCCGCATACGCGGCGTGAACAGACTGTTATCATCGCACGAGTTCTACCAACTCCAGTCAATAGTGGCTACGCCAATTTGCACAACTTTGTTGTCGACAGTTTAAATGGTAAACCGGTCAGATCGCTGGCGCATTTGGACAAAATGCTTAAAAAAATGCCTCCGGAAATGCGTCAGGTGGTCTTTGCAAGCGAATGGCAAAATATGCCTTTGGTACTGGATTACAAAAAAAGCGTTGAACAGCAGAAATCAGTTCTTGAACGCTACGGCATTTTAGCCAACCACAATACTTCTCCTAAGAAAAACAAGGATTTACAATGAGAAAAAAACATCTTCTGTTTTCTTTTATGGGTTGCTCCCTGTTTGGTACTATTTTTCTTTTTACGTGTGCATTGCAGGCAAAATCTCCTGAAATTAAACCGTGGTTTCATCAGGCAGTTCTCCTGAAAACATATCAGCAGTCATACGACTGGCGCATTCCCTGGGAAAAAAGAGATATTCGTACACAAACCGGAATGGCTATAGTTGTCCGTTTACCCCAATCATCAAAAAGTAAGGTTTCTGAATCTGTAGACAGCCAAACCTTATACTTGCTGACAACAGCAGAAATGGTAGCTGACGCAACTTTGATTGAGGCAACGCGTAAAGGCATTCGCAAACCATTTCAAGCTAAGCTTGTAGTCATGGACTATGCAGCAAATCTGGCCCTGCTTCAAATCGAAAAAGCAAAATTTTGGGGGAACCTTAGCCCTGTAGAGTGGGCTCCTGTAAAATCCAGAACTAATTCTGATGCTAATAATATTTATACTCTGAAAATAAAATCTCAGGATGAGTGGGATATGGAGTCCGGAATAATCGACCGAATGGCTGTTGGGCACCGTGAAGTGAGCGATGCATGGTTTCCGCTGTTGAAGCTGCGTGGTGTTTCTCAAAGCGGCCAGGGCTATCCGCTTCTGCAGGATAATGAAACTGTAGGTATGATATTGGAAGCAGGAGGAGGTGAAGCAAAAGCAATGCAGGCTGAAATGCTGCTAGAGTTTTTGCGGCATGCCAGTAATGAGCCATATCGAAGTTTGGCACATCGTGGATTTATCTGGCAGAGACTTCCGCAAGGCAGCACTGCCGATTATTTTCAAATTCCTTCGGGAAAACCGGGAATTTGGGTCAGCCGGGTTCTGCCTTACGGAACAGGTTCTGATGTTTTAATTCACGGTGATTATTTAACTAAAATTGGTAAATGGACGCTTTCACATGATGGAAAAGTTAAACATCCAGAATGGGGACTTTCATTGTTTGACTTGCTTTTTTTGGATCAGTTGAAAGTCGGTGATTCAGTGGTATTAGAGGTGATCCGTGCTGGGAAACCAATTGTTTTAAAGACAAAAGTTTCAGCCTATGAAGAAGATGGCAGAACAGTTCCTTTGAAAAGGGTCGGGCATTCCCCGCGTTACGTGATTCAGGGCGGATTTTTGTTCCAGGAATTGACATTAAATTACCTAAGAATGTGGGGTGCAAACTGGAGAACTCGCGCTCCAATGCGGCTGCGCTTGTTTTTAGAGCAGAATAAAACTGTAATGATTGATGGAAAAAATAAAACCTCCGATAGCTATTCCGCAACAAAAGATTCAACTGAACTGCCTCCCCGGATTGTTTTAGTGACACAGGTTATTCCAGATCCGCTGAACATTGGTTACCAGGAACTTTCAAATGCTATCGTTCTGCAAGTCAATGGCCGATATATAAACCGTTTAAAAGATGTTCCGGATGCATTTTTATATCCGCAGGATGACTTTCACCGCATTGATTTTCTGCCAGGTGCAGAACGTCTGAGTGTCGTATTGCCTGTAGCAGAACTTGAAAAATCCAACCGACGAATCAAAAACAATTTTCGTATTCCAAAGCTTCAAGCGCTCTAATCGTAAAACTCAAAATCAATGATTTTCAAATTAAAAATTTCCTTTAATAAAAGTTAAAACCATGAAAATTCTCTCTAGAGATCATGCTAAGCTAAATTCCTACCTCAAAGCTGCAAGTGAGTGGATTGGAAAAGAGTCTCTGCGCTGCATTCCGGATGGAGAACCAAAGGAGTATCTTTATGATTTAATGCGTAATTATCCGCAACGTGGAGGAAAACGCTTTCGTCCTGCACTAGTTTTGCTCAGCTGTGAATTATTTGGAGGTGATCCGGAAGATGCGCTGACTTCTGCTGTTGCCCTTGAATTGTTTCACAATTTTGCGCTGATACACGACGACATTGAGGATGAGTCTTTACTCCGGCGCGGAGAACCGACTTTACATCTGCAGCACGGAATTGCTTTGGCACTCAATTCAGGAGATGCTTTGCTGGGGCAAGTACATGAAATCCTGCTGGAAAATCATTCAAGACTGGGAAGCAGTCTGGCTTTACGAATCCATCAATATTTGAACAGGGTAATGCAGGCCACTTTTGAAGGACAGGCGCTCGACATTGGCTGGGTCGCAAACCGCTCTTTTCCAAACCGTACTGAATATCGTGAAATGATTAGCCGTAAAACAGGATTGTATTCCGGCCGGGGTCCTTGCCAGTGTGGAGCCTTGATTGCAGGAGCTTCTGAAAATGAGCTGGAAACGGTCGGTAGTTTTGGTGAAGCTATCGGCATAGGCTTTCAGGTGCGTGATGATTTATTGAACCTTACAGAAGAAAGTGAAACGGAGGCTCCAAGCGCAGGTGCGGGAGGTTACGGTAAAGAACGCGGAGGTGATATTGCTGAAGGAAAGCGTACTTTGATTACAATTGAATTGCTGGAAAGGCTTTCTGAAAAAGATGCAGAACGAGTGCGCAGCATTTTGTTAGAGACTCGAGAACAGATACCAGAGTCTGATATTGACTGGTGCATTGTTCAAGCTGAAAGTACTGGAGCCTTGAATGCTGCAGCGAATTATTGTCATGAGCAAGCGAAACTTGCGTCTGCTGCACTGGAAAAACTACCAAACCAGCACGTCAGTTCTCTGCTTGGAGAACTAGTGGACTATTTGACAATAGACCGAAAAGCTTAATCAACACTAAAAAAAGAATCGACAAAGTGCTGTAAAGCTGATAGCAATGGGTGTTAGCTTTTAATCAATTATTTAGCAACAAGCTGAAATCGAAGCAAATCGGATGGCTCATACTGAAGAAAAGTTAGTAAATTTGCTTGCCGCACCGATCAAAAATGAAGGTTATGAACTGGTAGATCTTGAATATAACAGACATGGGTCTCAGCAGATTATTCAGCTATTTATTGACAATCCTAATGGAATTGGAATTGACGATTGTGTGGCCGTAAATCAGGTTGTACAGGAAGTAATGGATAGTGAGGATCCAATATCTGAGGCCTATACTATAGAAGTGTCTTCTCCTGGGATATTCCGTAAACTCAAAACAGCTGAGCATTATAAAACTTTCACTGGTCAACGAATCAATGTTCGGCTACAGCAAAAAATTCAGGGCGTCAAAAATGCTGTAGGGAAATTAGAGGAGTGTACTGAAAAAGGAATTCGCTTGAAACTGGAAACAGGTGGATCAGAATTAGTAATTCCATTTTCGCTTATTACTAAAGCTAATCTCGAACCTAAATTGAAATTTTGACTGTTTGAATAAATTTCGAACGAAACACGACGAAAAAAAGGTGAATTTTGAAAGAAAACTTATTTGAAATCATTAAGGACTTCTCCAAAGAGAAAGGTTTGGATCACGAGGTGGTGATAAAACTGGTAGAAGAGTCGCTTATTCAGGCTGCACAACGCAAATTGCCTTATCGGGAAATTGAGGGGCAAATCGATGAAAACACCGGGAAAATAAACTTATTCCATTTTAAGGAGGTTGTTGAACTGGTTGAAGATCCTCACAATGAAATTTCTGTCGAAGATGTCACCGAAATTGATCCTGATGCAGGACTCGGAGATGAGGTTGAATATGAGATTTCCGATCGAGAATTTCAGAGGATTGCTCACTCAACACGCCCCATTATTTTTGGCAGCTTGAAGGAAGCAGAGCGCCAAATGGTCGTTTCTACTTTTACAGATAAAATAGGAGAAGTTTTAACTGGCACTGTTTTGCGAGTCGAGCCCAACGGGCGTGTTGCTATCAGTTTTCAAAATAAAGTAGAAGCCTATTTGTTTCGGAGAGAACAAATTTATGGTGAAAATTTTACTTTTGGGGACCATGTCAGAGTGTTATTATTGGATGTCAATGACAATCCGCATAAAGATTCTCAACTTACAATTTCAAGGACACATCCGGGGCTGCTGATTAAGTTGTTCGAGATGGAGGTTCCAGAAATATTTGACGGAATAGTCAAAATTATCAATGCTTCAAGAGAACCGGGACGCAGAGCGAAAATTTCTGTATATTCAACAGATGATGAAGTCGATCCGGTTGGTTCGTGTGTAGGAATGCGTGGCAGCCGTGTGCAGACCATTGTCAATGATTTAAATGGTGAAAAAATTGATATTGTTCGCTGGAGTGAAAACATTGACGAATATGCCTGCAATGCACTGGCGCCCGCAGAAATTGACAGTCTTGAAATTGACGAGGAAACTCAACAAATTGATGTTGTCGTTGCACCAAGTCAACTTTCACTGGCGATTGGGCACAAAGGACAAAATGTGCGTCTGGCTTCAAAATTAATCGGATACAAAATCAACATTGTTGCTACTGACGAATATGAACTAACCATTGATGAACAGCTGGAGAAAGAATTTGCAAAATCAAAAGATAATGGTATTGAAAGTACGGAAGATTCCGAGGAAGTGACTGAGGAAAACACTGACGAAGAAAGTCAAACTGATACTGCTGCTGCGGAGAATCAAGAGGAAAATCAAGATTCGTTCATGGAAACTTCGGATGAAACTGAGGTTGCAGAAGATACAGAGGCTGAAGAAGAGTCAGAAACTGCTCAAGAAACAGTGGCTGAAAAAACTAAACTAAAAGCTAAACCAAAAGCTAAACCAAAAGCTAAACCAAAAGCTAAACCAAAAGCTAAACCAAAAGCTAAACCAAAAGCTGGTGCCAAATCAGAAGCCAAAGTTAAAACAGAAACAGACTCCCTGAATCTCCTGAGTCTCCAGAGTCAAGCCACTGATACCAGCAAGTAGTAATATTTTTTTAACCTGTATTAAACCCCAAAAGGAATTCATGTCCGAAGTAAGAGTATTTGAACTGGCAAAAGAATTAAAAATGCCGGCAAAACAACTGCTCACTAAGATGCGCAAAGCTGGAATTCCAGTTACAGGTAATTTCTCTGAATTGTCTCTTGAGCAAGCTGACATAGTAAGAAAAATGACCAAGAGTGCCCAGGGCTTTGTCTTGACGAAGTCTGCCAAAGCGAAGGGGAAGCTTCGATTGAAGCCCGCTGATAAACAAACAAAATTTACTGATGACGATAAAAAAACTAAAACTGGTAAGGGCACCAAAATTGTCACAATTTCCACTAAATCTCAACTAGATGAGGATAAAGTTGATGTACCACCAAAAAGGCGTGTACGAAAGAGAAGGAAAGAGCCAGTCCCTCCACTAAAGGAATCAAAAGTCGAATCTGAGGGGAAGTCAAAGCCAGACAAAGGAATTATGGGAGTTGCGCTTGAGGCAGAAAAAGAAACGCCTCAAGAATCTGGCTTAATTTTTAATGTCTCAAAAAATAATAAAGCAGACACAAGCTTGCTGAAATACAAAAAAAATCCTTCTGAATCGGAGCCCCCCTTTCCAGAAAGTAAAATTGAACCAATTGATGAAAAATACGAGCCCTCTGAACCAACCAACATTGCTTTACCTGAAGAGCATCAGCATAATACCTCCAATTCTTATGGAAAAACTATCATTAGGCCAGAAAAAAAATCGAAGAAAACTAAGGTTATCTACAGACACACTCATTCTGAAGAAGATGATGAGTCGCTAAAAATCAAAAATTTCCGTCGTCCTGATGCAGAGCAAAAACGAAAAGGTGGAGGTGGACAACGAGATTATTACAATATTCGTGAAAGAAGGCCTCGTCGTCGAAAAAAAGACTTTGTCAAAGATCGACGAAACGACGAAAGGTCCATGAAAGGTTCAGATCCTAATACACCGAAACACGTTTTTAATCCACGTAAAAAGAGCATCCGGATTGGGAACCAAGTTGCCGTTGCTGAACTTGCAGGATTAATTGGCATAAAAGTTCCTGAAATCTTAAAAAAACTGATGTCTTTAGGCATCATGGCAACAATTAATCAAACTATCCCTGGTGAAACAGCTGAACTGATAGCAGCAGATTTTGATATCTCTGTTGAAGTGGCCTCGTTTGAGTTAGTCGACCTGCTCAAAGAAGAAGAACCTGACGCCTCAGAGCTTAAAGAACGTGCACCAATTGTGACAATTATGGGGCATGTTGATCATGGTAAAACATCACTTCTTGACAAAATTCGTGAAACTCGCATCGCTTCTGGAGAAGCTGGCGGGATTACCCAGCACATTGGTGCATATCATCTTGAAGTAGGAGGTAATAAAGTCACTTTTCTGGATACACCAGGGCACGAGGCTTTTACTTCCATGCGGGCTAGAGGAGCCAATATTACTGATATAGTAGTTCTCGTTGTTGCCGCAGATGATAAGGTCCAGCCTCAAACTGTTGAAGCGATCCAGCATGCTCGAGCAGCAAATGTGCCCATTATCGTTGCAGTAAATAAAATTGATCGTCGTGAGTCTGATCCAATGAAGATCCAACAAGAATTACTATCATACGAACTGATTCCAGAAGATTTGGGAGGAAGCACGATTTATGTCAACGTTTCTGCAAAAACAGGTGAAGGAATTGAAGAACTACTTGAAATGATTCATTTGCAGGCAGAAATACTGGAACTCAAATCAACACCTAAAGGATTTGCCCGCGGAACTATCATCGAGTCACGTGTACGCAAAGGGCAAGGCCCTGTAGGTACTGTTCTTGTTCAACGAGGAACCCTGAATATTGGTGATTATTTCGTCATGGGCAGTATTCATGGGCGAATACGGGCGATGTTTAATGAGATTGGTGATGCAATGATTGAAGCAGGTCCTGCAATTCCAGTTGAAATTTCTGGTTTAAGCAATGTGCCTGAAGTGGGAGAAAATTTCGTTGTTCTTGAGGATGAGAAAAAAGCACGCCAAATTGCGGAAGAAAGTGAGTATAAACTTAGATCTGAAACTATTAGAGAACACCAGAAAACAAGTCTGGACAATCTTTTCAGCAAAATAGAAGAAGGGAAAGCAACAGAACTTCGCCTGATTTTAAAAGGAGATGTACAAGGTTCAGTTGAAGCACTCAAAACTTCCCTCGAACAAATTGGTGATGAGCGTATTTCCCCACGGTTTCTCCTCTGTTCGGTAGGTAACGTTACCGAAACTGATGTAACATTAGCTTCTGCTTCAGATGCTATTATTGTTGGTTTTAACGTACAAATGGACGCAAAAGCCCGGGAAATTAGAACCAGCGAAGGTGTTGATGTACGCCTCTATGACGTTATTTACAACGCATTGGACGATGTAAAAGCAGCAATGGAAGGTCTTCTGGAGCCTGATATTAGAGAAGAAGTACTTGGGCATTTAGAAGTCCGTCAGGTCTTTTCTTCAGGTAAAAATGGAATAGTAGTTGGTGGTCTGGTAACAGATGGGAAACTACTCCGCAATTCCCTTATACGCGTGTTACGTAAAGAAGAAAATATATTTGAAGGTTCAATTATTTCTCTGAAGCGCTTCAAAGACGATGTTCAGGAAGTTGCACAAAATTATGAGTGCGGAATGGTACTGGGATTTTTGGAAATTGAGGATGGCGATATTGTAGAAGCTTACGAACAAATTGAAGAAAGCGCACGGCTGTAATAAATCATGCATAAAACAGGAAGAAGTAATTTCAGCACTTTGGTGCATCGCCGACTATCTGAAGTACTTCTTTTTGATAGCAGTGACCCACGCTTCAGCAAAGTTACAATCAGCAGAGTTGAGGCAACCCCAAGCTTGACCTCCGCAAAAGTCTACGTTTCAGTTTTCCCAACTGAAGGTCAGAAAGAATTGATTGAATCATTAAATCGTGCATCCGGTTTCTTTAGCCGACAACTTGGGAAAGTTCTCAAAACTCGCAACACGCCGCATTTAACTCTTGTATATGATGCAGGATTTGACCATAGCGATGAAATTGAAATTTTGTTGCGCAGCGTTCTTCCGAAAGATTCTGAACAGCCACTAGAACAGGTAAGTGACTTAAAGAATTAGTTTCTGGTTAATGTTCTTGTTGGTTTTGGTTTAATATAAAGGGTTTCTTGAGGATAATCAGCATCAATAAGCCTGGGGGATGGACTTCTTTTGATGTCGTTCGTTTTATTAAACGGAAGTTTCATGAAAAGAAAGTCGGCCATCTCGGCACTTTAGACCCCATGGCAAAAGGTGTATTGCCGGTATTTCTTGGGCAGGCAACTCGCCTGATCCCGCTTTTCAATGATGCAGACAAAACCTACCGTGCAGTTTTTAAATTTGGTGAATCCACTGACACATTTGACGCTGAAGGAAAAGTCACGGAGTTCCAGAATTTAGGGAATTTAAATCCGGAAGAAGTAACAAAAACGATTCACACTTTTCTTGGTCAACAGACACAGCAAACTCCTGCATTTTCTGCAACAAAAATCAAGGGTGTTCCAGCCTATAAACTTGCAAGACAAGGACTAAAAGTTCCAGTCAAAACCAGGTTAGTCACTTTCCATGAATTAGAGGTAGAATCTATAGAACTCCCATTTGTACAAATCCGGATAAACTGTTCTAAAGGAACTTATATCCGGACACTGGCTAACGACTTGGGACTTCTGCTGAAAGTAGGCGCACACCTTACTTCCTTGGAGCGTTTAGCTTGTGGGAAATGGTTTCACACTAGCAATTCGGTGTCAATAGAAGAGCTTGAAAAAATAGAAACCGAAAACAATGTGCCGTGGATTTCTCCTTTAGAGGTGCTGAACCACCTTTACACAGTCATTGGTACTCCTGAAATGGTGAGTTCCATAAAACAAGGGCGTCGTGTTGAAGTTTCACCACAATTCAGTACTGAAGGAAACGGCAAAAAGACTGATGAAAAAGAATTTGGACTGGAAACAAATCCAGTTCAAACCAAAGTTGTTGATACCTGCCATAATTTAGTTGCTATCGGCTTCGTTATGTGGGAGAATCTAGGGAGTTATTTTCAACCAACAAAGGTATTTGTATAGAAAACAATACATTTATATGCTTACAAAAGAACGTAAGGTCGAAATTGTAAACAAGTTCGGCAAAAATAAATCCGATACTGGCTCCACTGAAGTACAGCTCGCATTATTAACTGAACGGATCAATTCATTGACAGATCATCTACGAAGCCAACCAAAGGACTTCAGTTCCCGCCGTGGTTTATTGAAATTAGTTGGTATACGACGAAATTTCATGAATTATCTTAAGAATAGAAATAGCGACAGTTACGTTTCTGTTTCTAAACAACTCGAGATTCGCATCAAGTGACTCATACGAAACTTCACAGAAGACTTGTCCACGGGGGCTGGTCTTCTGTTCGGTATTATTTGGCAAATGCCACATTCTACCATTTCTATTCCCCCGTATCCTGTAGCATAAAGTCTGCTTACCCTCTTACTGCTGTCCATTTTAGTTTTTTGATAACGAATTTACTAGGACTTGCCTGCAGTATCATGACTGAAAACTGGATTGTCATTGTTTTTTCTGGATCGGTAAGATATTAGAATTAGGATGCTACTATTTGAAGAATACCAAAGATCAGACATTTGAAAAAGGTATTGCCGTTAAGTCTGAATCGGTAGAACGTTGATAATTAGGAGTGATGATGAAAATTGTAGAAAGAGAATTTGGACCAGCAACAATGAAGCTGGAAACAGGAAGAATGGCCAAACAGGCCAACGGATCCGTATTAGTAACATATGGTGACACAGTAGTACTCGTTGCTGCAACTGCGGCAAAAGGATCAGGGGCAGGAGGAGATTTTTTCCCCCTTTCAGTATTTTATGTTGAAAAATATTATGCCGCAGGACGTATCCCAGGAGGTTTCCTTAAACGTGAAGCTCGACTTTCAGACAATGAAACACTGATTTCGCGCATTATTGATCGTCCGTTGCGGCCGGCTTTTGAAGAAAATTACATGGCTGAAACATTGATTATGGCAACAGTCTTGAGTCACGATCTTGTTCACCCCTCAGATGTTGCCGCAATGAATGGTGCCTCAGCAGCACTGGCCATTTCGGACATACCTTTTCACAGTCCGCTTGGCGGAATAAGAGTTGGGCGTATTGAAGGCCAATTTGTGACAAACCCAAGTCCGGAAGTACTAAAAGATAGTGAGCTTAACATCTTTATGGCTGTATCCAAAGATGCTATTTTAATGGTAGAAGGTGAAGCAAAAGGTGTTAGTGAAGAAATTATGCTGGATGCACTTTGGTATGGACAGGAACAGGCCCAGCCCATCATTGCCATGCAGGAAGAGTTAATGCAGAGTGTCGGTAAGAAAAAACGTACTGTAGATGCCGTGGTTGTTGATGCTGAGTTGAAAACAAAAGTTGAAACTATTGCTCCAAAACGTCTTCGAAAAGCATTAAGTATTAAAGATAAAATGGAGCGCTATGAGCAATTGGACACATTACGCGATGAAATAAGCAGTGAAATTCTTGGTGAGACACCGGAATCCGATTCTGCATCGGAGCTTAATGAAATATTTGCTGGCATCAAGAAAGATGAAATGCGCTCGAGTTTAATCAAGAATCAAATTCGTATTGACGGACGAAAACCAACTGAGATTCGGCCAATTACATGTGAAACCAAAGTCCTTCCACGGACACATGGGTCGGCCCTTTTCACCAGGGGTGAAACACAGGCACTGGCCGTAACTACGCTTGGTGCTCGTGAAGATGAAAAAATGATTGATTCACTCGACGGAATTTCTTTCAAAAGATTTATGCTGCACTATAACTTCCCAAGTTTCAGTGTAGGTGAGGCACGTCCTCCACGCGGACCTGGACGTAGAGAGATTGGACATGGTACTCTTGCTGAACGGGGATTGGCTCCGGTAATACCAAGCAAAGCAAAGTTTCCTTATACAATCCGCCTGGTTTCAGAAATTCTTGAATCAAATGGTTCATCTTCAATGGCTACAGTTTGTGCTGGTTCACTAGCCATGATGGATGCTGGAGTTCCTCTTACAGAAGCCACTGCAGGAATTGCAATGGGTCTGATCAGTGATGGTAAAAACAATGTTATTCTTTCAGATATTCTGGGCGACGAAGACCATCTGGGTGACATGGATTTTAAAGTTGTAGGCACAGAGAATGGTATCACTGCACTTCAGATGGATATTAAAATCAAGGGGCTGAAGCGTAAAATTGTAGAAAAATCGCTGATGCAAGCTCGTGAAGGAAGATTGCATATTTTAGAAAAAATGAGTGAAGCCCTGAAAGGATCTCGTGAAGGTTTGTCTTCTTATGCACCTCGCTTTATCACACATAAAATTGCACCAGATAAAATTGGTACAGTAATTGGTCCTGGCGGGAAAATGATCAAGAGTATTGTAGAGCAAACCGGAGTAAAAATTAACATTGATGATGACGGAATTGTCTCTATTATGTCTCGGGACCATCAAGCTGCTGATGAAGCACTGGAAATAGTACAAAAACTCACACGTACAATTGAGATAGGTGAGACTTATACAGGTCCTGTTAAGAAAGTGATGGACTTTGGTGCATTCGTTGAAGTTTTTCCTGGAACAGAAGGGCTTGTACATATTTCAAACTTGGCTGAAGGTAGAGTCGAAAAAGTCACAGATGTTTGTAGAGAGGGTGACATAGTCACCGTCAAAGCAACTGGTGTTGACAGACGTGGAAAAATACAGCTCAGCATTAAGGACGTTTAAGTCCTGCAATTGGCTGCTTACATATTAGATAAACAATATCCTGCTGTAACTGAACTTCAAGAACAGTATAGCAGGCATTCCCCATCCTATTCTCAGTTCTGATTCACAATTTGAAGTTCCACAAGTTGAGTCTGTGAACCATAGGTAGTCAGTAATTAAACACTATTAGTTTGAATTTAACCTGGTCTCAGGATATGGTTAGCTATGCTATTTTAGATCCATATCACCTACCTAAATTAATTCTTCATGAACCTTGTCATCACGGATTCAGGACTTGGTGGTCTATCGATTTGCGCTCAACTGATGCGTCTCATAAAGGAGCGTGCAAAGTCGACACTGCCACAACTTCCTGTTGACGATCTGCACATCACCTACGTTAATGCTGTTCCTGCAGATGAAAGAGGATACAATTTCATGTCCGGAAGAGAAGAGCAGCTTGAAACATTCGAGAAAATTCTTCTGAATACAGACAAACTGTTTGCACCAGATTACGTTTTTGTTGCATGTGGAACACTCTCTGTTTTGCTGGAGAAATTGTTATATCCATCAGATAAAGCAATTAAAATTGAAGGAATTGTGACTGTTGGGATCAAGATGCTTTTGGAAAGTCTTGGTCAGAATTCACAACCAACGGCTCTTATATTTGCTACTCCAATTACGATTTCTGCAAATACTTTTCAAAATATGCTCTGCCAAAATGGAATTGCAGAAAATCGTATCATTGCCCAGAATTGCCCAAATTTAGCGACCCAGATTTCAAATGATCCGGAAGGTGAACTAGTAGAGAAGCATATCCGGCACTGGGTTCAAAAAGCTCTGCAACAACTGCCTGAAAACATCAAATCTCCGCTGATTGCTTTTCTTGGCTGTACGCATTATGGATACCGTGAAAACTTATTCAAAGAAGCTTTTAATGCGGAAGGATACAGAAATGTTACCCTGCTTAATCCTAATTATGCTGCCGCAGAAAAATTGAATAAAATCGTTCTCAATAATGGAAAGTCAAACCCTACTAAAGCAAAGAGCATTTCCGTCAATTTTGTAACACCTTACGCTATTCCGGAACGGGAAAACATCACGATACCACAGTTACTGCACCCAATTTCAGCTGAAACAGCTAATGCCTTTCTAAATGCCAGAGTTTGTCCTGAACTGCTTAATCACTGATCCATGACTTCTCGAATACTTTCAGAAAACAGTTTACTTTACTATCTGGAGGAATCTCAGTTGCTTGACTCTGAGTCTGAATTACAAGTTTGGTTTGCACACCTCAATCTGCATGACTTTCCAGATAATGATTTTCCAGACGGCGGTCAAATCGCAGATTTTTTATTTTCAAAAATTGACTTTCCTGAAATTCAACTTTTTCTTCTTTTGATTGAGAGGAAACGTATTGAACCATGGACAGAAAAATCCGAGCCAGTCTTTTTTCAAGAATTAATTGAGATCACACCCCAAAAACCAGAGCCAAGTAAGCAAAACATCAGTCCTAAGAAGCGTGGCTGTGTCTGGAAAAACCTGCTTTATCCTGAAACTCTACGGGAAATATTTAAACAGAACCCAGATTCACCACTTGATGCTGTGGCAAAAAACAGGGCTGCAGTAATCGTTCACCCTGATCTGCCTTTATGTCTGAAAGTACTCAATATCCCAAAACCCTGGGGATATGAGAGTTGGTACACAGGTGTCGAAAAACGCGGTGTAGCTCTGGTAACAGACAAATGGGGGAAAACAGAATTACCATATGCATTGAACGTATTTAAGCAACAGATGCTTGCCGATTATCCGGAATCGTTGATTTTGCTCAAAACCCTCAATCCTGTTGCTGATGATGTGATTGGAGACTTGTATTATGAAATGCATGAAGAAAAGTGGGAAGTGTATGTGGTGACAGAAATCGATAAAACAGCATGGCCCTCCGGAACTGGAATCATTAAGGCAGGTTTGCATCCTGAAAAAATTGAAGAATATCAAAAATCGTATGGAAAAGAATGGGCTGAAATTCTACTTGATAATTTCAGAAAAGCAATTGGCGAGTACGAAATAATCCGTCGGCAAATCGATGATTCAACCGGAGACATCTCGGAGGAAATACTACTACAAGAACTGGAACTGAGACAGAAAGCCTCTAACTTTGTAGGCAATTGTCCGGTAAAAATTGGTGACATTGTGAGCTTCCCGGTTTTACAAATGCACTCTTTGCAACATGGAATCAAGGTTATTGAATTTCAAACACCGCACTATGAACGTCTGATTGTGATGTTTGCCCAAAAAGTTCTTACCCAAAATCACTGGGATACTGAAGAAGCTCTCAAAAAAATGCTGCTGGAAGTCTATAAACAACCTCAACTGGAAATATTACACAAATCATCTGGTTTACTAGTGGAACGTTTTGTTGATTTTCCTAAATTCACTGCTGACCGCATTTGCCTGGAAAAAAATAATAGCTGGGAAGATAAACTAGATGGGAAATACCAACTCCTAATTACCATTTCCGGACAGGCCACCATTTTTCCAGTGGACGCCAAGCCCCTTATTTTGAATTTGGAGGAATCCTTGTTTTTACCTGTGGCGATGGGAAGTTACCGGCTGGAAAGCACAGGAGATGCTCCGCTAATTTGCTTAAAGGCAATGCCAAAATAACACATGATTGTTGAAGTTGCTCTCAATTTGCCCATTCGTAAGTCCTTTGATTATCGCTGGCCGAGCAAGCTGGCTCGTACTCCGGAAGCTGGTTTACAGGTCCTAGTGCCATTTGGAGCACAGAAAAAAGGCGGAGTTGTGGTTGGTGTTAAAGAGCATTCTGAATTCTCTCAACTTAAAAAAGTTGAAACGCTAGTTGATCAGGAGCCGCTTTTTTCTACAGAAATGCTGGATCTCACAAAGTGGACTTCTGAATACTATTTTTGTTCATGGGGAGAAGCTCTCAATGCTGCAATTCCCGGAGGACTCGCCTTGAACTTACGTACGACTTATGCTCTTCAAATAACACCACTTCCGGACTTGCAAACACTAAGCAAACAGCCCCTTTCAATGATCCGTACTCAACAAACATGGACACAACAAGAGTGGCTCCAATGCGAACCTGACGAGCGTGACCACCAAATGCTGCGGCACTGGCTTACTAACGGCTATATTCACTCAACACAGGTCTTGCTGGGACAAAAGACCAAACCTAAAATAGAACGCTGGGTACGTCTTCTCAATCCTGATAATGTGAAAAAAACTGTTTATCAGCGTAAAACAAAAAGACAGCAAATATTTGAAATCTTAAATGAAAGTTGGGAAATTTGCTGGAGTGACATTCAAAACAAAGTAAATGCTCCGTCGCAGGCATTGAAAAAACTAAAAGAAGAAGGCTGCATTGAATTTTTTGAAAAACGGGTTTACCGTCGATTTATGGATGGAGGACTACCTGAAATTGAACCATTCCAGGATTTAACTCCGTATCAGAAATGTGTTTTTGAAAAACTTTCGGATTCGCTTAATAGTGGATCTTACCACACCTTTTTACTGGAAGGTGTCACAGGCAGTGGAAAAACAGAGGTTTATCTTCATGCAGTCCGGGCTGCAAGGGAATTAGGAAAATCATGTTTGATTCTGGTTCCAGAAATATCACTGACACCACAACTGGTCAACCGGTTCCGTTCACGTTTTGGAGACCAAGTGGCAGTTTTACACAGTGGAATGGGTGATGGTGAACGCTTTGATGAGTGGTCAAGGGTACGTCACGGAGTTGCATCAATTGTAATTGGTGCACGAAGCGCAGTTTTTTCTCCAATGAAGAACCTAGGACTGATTGTGATTGATGAAGAACACGATCCTTCCTACAAACAAGGAGAGTCCCCTCGTTATCATGGACGCGATGCTGCCATTTATCGAGGATTTGAAGCAGATGCAACTGTTTTACTTGGTTCTGCCACACCTTCGCTGGAATCGGCAAACAATGTGATTAATGGTAAATATGAGCTTTTGCGCTTGCCTACACGCATTTATCAAGCAGTCTTACCGGAAGTAAGACTGCTGGATATGAAAACTGTACCAAGCCAGAAGGGCAGTCCATACTTTTCCTGTGAGTTGGTAGAAGCTCTGCGTCAGCGCTTACTGAAGAAAGAACAAAGCATCATATTTTTGAATCGCCGCGGCTTTGCACCATTGGTTCGTTGCTCAAAATGCGAGTCAACTTACACTTGTCCAAACTGCAGTTTGAGTTTGGTTTACCACCAGGGGGCAAATCAGGTGCGTTGCCATCAATGTGATTTCGTTAAACCTCTGCAACAAAGATGTCCGGATTGCGGGAGTGATCAAGCACCAAAAATTATAGGCACTGGAACTGAGCAAGTTGAAGAGAATCTTAAATTGTTCTTTCCTGCCGCCCGCATTTTACGCATGGATCGGGATACATTGCATGGGAAACATGCCCTCTCCAAAATGCACGATCGTATCCACAGACATGAGGTAGATATCGTGATTGGCACACAATTGGTTACCAAAGGCCATGACTTTCCGGAAGTAACTCTGGTAGGTGTAATATTATCTGATTTGTCGTTGAACATTCCGGATTTCCGTGCAAGCGAACGAACTTTTCAATTATTGACACAAGTTGCAGGACGTGCCGGCCGAGGTCACAAACCTGGAGAGGTGCTGATTCAAACTCATAATCCCAGGCACCATAGTTTACTTTGCGCAAAAGAACACGATACCAGGCAATTCCGGAAACTTGAACTTGAACAACGTCAGCAACTCAGGATGCCTCCTTTTCATTCACTAACGATGGTTGTCTGCAGCAGTCCACATGAAGAACGAGCTGAAAGTTTGATCCGGGAAATTGCTGAAAAGATTCTGGTAATTTCTTCTAAAAAGAGCGCCTCACAAACTTTAAAATTGTCTGAAAAAGCTAAACGATTTGATACTGTTCAAGTCATCGGACCAATTGAAGCACCGATGAAAAAATTACGTAACCGTTTTCGTTGGCAGCTCCTGCTGAAAGCAAACGATGTGCGCCCACTTTTGCGTTTGTTAATTCAGATTTTTGAAACACCTCCTTTGACCAGGCGTGATGAGTTGATTCAGATTGATGTAGATCCCCACAACTTGATGTAAATAAAGGCACTATGGACAAAAGGAACACTTAATTGCAGGGACACAATAAGGCTGCATAGGATATTAAACCTGAACACCTTAATAATCTGCCTTCACTAATAACATCAGTGGTTAGCGTTTCTTAACGATTTTAGCGGTTAAAACAAAAAAGGGGAAATAAATGAATCTTACACAATGGAGCCAACTTGCTTTAATCTGCATCATGGGAGCCATGTCTCCTGGGCCAAGTCTTGCTGTGGTTTTACGGAATACAGTTTCTGGTGGCCGGACACAAGGCATTTTTACCGGAATCGGCCACGGACTAGGCATCACGTTTTATTCTGTATTAGCTATTGCAGGACTGGTAACGCTCTTCAAAACCATTCCGCATTTTTTCCTGATTGCTCAAATTGTTGGATCAATTTTTTTAATATGGCTTGGAGCAAATATGATAATCTCGGCCATAAGTATCGGAGAAAGTAAAAATGAAGAAACGATTCCGAGAGTTTCTGGACGTCGTGGATTTTTTGAGGGTTTCTTGATTGCATTTCTGAACCCCAAAATCGCAGCCTGGCTACTGGCTCTTTTCAGTCAGTTCGTACAGCCTGAAGCTGCATTTCCAGAACAGTTGCTTTTAGTTTCAACAGTGGGAGGTATTGATGCAACCTGGTATTGTCTAGTAGCAATTCTTGCTTCTTCAGGAGGACTGGTGAAAGGATTGCGGCGGAGCGCAAAGCGCATTGACTTAGTAATGGGTGTGCTGCTGATTTTGCTGGCTGCTGGAATGCTCTGGCGTGTAATTCCTTTCTTCAGTTAAGTCATAGTTCTATGGCACAAATCCGGTAAACATTTAATCAAGATTTTGAACAGATCTGAAAATTTTTCATCAAATCGATTCTGCAGGAGAAACATTCGCTTATCCACGAGAAACTACCAAAGAAGGAATGTTTATGATTTGGATGAAACAACCGTAGTAGAAAACATTTGCCTGTGTCGGAAACAAGTAAATACTAGGAACTTACTATATAAAACAAAATCAGTCTGGACCAGGCAGCCATGTCTGCAACTGCGGTTATATGGTTTTACCAGAGGTCTGAGGGAAAAGGCTGACTACATTCATGTGTAAACATTCCCAAAAGGCAGCAAAAAACTAGGCTGCAAATCCATGCAATACAATCTGGTTGCAGTCAGCAACAAGCAGGCAGTCAACTTATGAACCAAGCTGAAGTTTGAAACAGTCTGTAAAATCCCAAAGGATTTTAAACCACCTGAAAAGGACTACGTGGACGCGCTGGTTATGTATAAATGGTTCTGAATTCTCAAATATTTTGTTCATTCTTGCAGCAATACTTTAGATCACTCAAGGTCAACAATTACGGTTGATTTATCCTTAACCTTAAGCCTTCAACGTCCACGTGACAAAGTGTCCGGGAATTCGAAATGGGCCTCCCTTGTAATATTAACTTTTTATTTTATCTAACTCTGGGGCTTGTTCCATTTTTCTCGATTTCACCCATTTGGAAAAAGTTAAAAATGCTTTATTCGGGAACACTGATTCGTCTGATAGACTGGTTCGACTTGTTAATGCATATTGCACCAAGGATACTACTGTTTATGGAAAAATTGTTTTCACTCTGATTGGATGCGATTGGATAGAAAACGGATGAAGAAAATTTAATTCATCGAATTTAGTGCGTCTGTTCAATCTTTGACAATCGCAGCAAGCTGGCCTAATACATTGAAAAAGGGAAATACTGTTAACAAACTTGCTGCACTTCGACTGATTGAAAAGCAGTTTCACTGTCTTTAATCAAACCCAATTCCTCTACACTCCAACCACGGCGTTCCCATTCTAACTGAAACGTTTCCTGCAGGCTTTCCAGAAGCAGTTGTCGTAATCGATGCATGGAGCGTCCAGGGTAAATCCCTACAGATTCAAGGGAGTGCATTTCTTGGCGCAGGCTGTCTTCATGGACGTAGGGGAATATTTGTGCAATCTGCACAACAGAATCTTTGAGAGGAATTGAACCATGCTGCAAAAACACCCTGTTAGGTAAAGAATCCGGCTGGTGAATAGCTCTGACACGTTGCGCACTACCAATAATTTTTCGTCCTTCAACCAATATTTCATAAGCAGATGGATCCACAAAGCAGATATGTGGATCCTTATTTTTCTTCCGAATGGTCCGTTCCTGTATATCAGGATTAAGACCCAACCGTTGAAAAAAGCGGCTAAATCCTTTTGCCAGGTAGCGATAGTTGTCCAGCACACCTCCTGAGAATTGTTGATCCAGCACTCCTCCAACCAATGAATATGTGAGGTCAAATCCATGCAAAACAGCTTTCCCGCCTGTTGTTCGGCGAACAACAGGAATTTCAAGACTCTCACACACTTCCAAATCAATTCGACTGTCAAGTACTTCATTGCGCCCAAGTGAAAGAGTCGGGCATTCCCAGTCATAAATTCTGAATACAGGATAATCATCCTGAGAATAATTATCCAACAGCATCAGATCTGCTGCCATATTGAAACTGCCTGAGCGGGGAATGTCTTCAATCAGACGCCAGATTCCCATTTAGAATGCTTACTAAAATTATGATTTTGGGTTGAGTAAACTTGATAAATCAATTCCTCCTGTCATTTTTCCTATTTGCTGGCCGAGTGAGTTCTGCATGTTTTTCTGGCTTTGCCTGATACCTTCATTGACTGCAGAAAGTATCAAATCCTGTAGAGTCTCAATATCATCCACATCTACTACTTCTGGGTCAATTTCAATGCTTTTTGCTTCTTGTTTGCCATTGAAAGTCATCTTAACCATCTCCCCTCCAACAGAAACAGAGAAAATCTGCTTGGCTAACTCCTCCTGTTGCTGTTTCATAGTTTCAGAAAGTTCCTGGGCCTTTTTCATCATTTCATTCATGTCAATCATTATTCACACCATTAGTTTTAACGTTAATTAATCTATCAACAAAAAAGTTTAATTACGCTGCCTTTTTATGCATTGTGCAATTCGATACAAGTAATTCTGCTATTTGTAAAAACAGAGAGAACATCTTTGACTTGCGGAAATGCACATGCTTTTTTTCGTTTTAATTCTTTTTCCTGCTCAATAAGTATTTGCTCATGCTCTGCAATTGTTAGTTGTGATGTAGCAGTTGGAGAATTTTCACAACTCACATGAACTGAATGACCAGTCCAGTCTGTAGCAATTTGTTCCAGCGACTCTCGATTTTGTTCAGTCAGCATGGACGCATAGTTCCCGCTTTTGAAAGATAGCTTTAATTGTGATCCTGCCATAATCTGAGGAATTGCATTGCGTATAAAACTCGCTAGTTTTGAAGACTGTTTTTGAACTTCAGCTGAAAATTCACACCACTCTTCCGGAGGTTCCTCAGCTGACTGTTCAGTATTTTGATCTGCAACCTGACTTTCAGTCTCTTCCTTTTGAACAAGTGAATTTTGAGCTTCCGGAGTCGTTTCCCGCACCACATTTTCGGTTAGTTCAGCTTCTGCCTGAAATGAAACAGTTTCTGCTACATAGGTTTTTTCTCTATCAGCCTGAGAAAATTGTTTTTGCTCTGTGCTATCATCTTGCTTTTCAGGAGTGTTTGACTCTGGATCAGTTTCACTCGATTGCAATGAAGATTGTTCACTAGAGACTACTTTTCCTGATTGCAAAATGTTTTTGATGACAGATGCATCCGCAACCGGTTTTTTCTCTCCGTATACACCTGAAAATAAGTGTTGCTGATTTGCGACAGAATTTTCTGTTACTGCCGGGGACACCAGTAGATTTTCTTTTTCTAAAGCTGTTTTTTGCGAATCTGAATCGGCATGAGTTTTACCTTTGCGAATATTTTGTATTTCACTGATAATCTCTTGAAGACCAACCAGGGGCTCAATAGATGCAATCTTGAGAATGGCCATTTCAAAACAAATTTTTGTATGTGTACTGCGTTTCATCTGCTCTTCCAGTTCAAGCAAAATATGAAAGACCTGTTGTAACTCATCAGTACTTACAATTTTTCCTAAAGCAGCAAATGATTCCAAATCATCAGACGGGATATCCTGAAAAAGAGCGGGGTTTGCACCAAGAGTCCGTACAAGTGCGATGGTTTTTATCGTTTGCAACAAGTCAGATAAAATATCATTTACATCATGTCCGTGTTCTTGAAGCTCCTGAAAATAACGCAGAGCCTTTCCCTCATTTTTTTTCAGAACTGCCTCAATGAATGCAAACCTGGACTCACTGTCCAGTATCCCAAGAATCTGGGCAACCTTCTGATCTGTGGCAGATGTCCCCGTAAAACTTAGAATTTGATCAATTGCAGTCAGAGCGTCTCTCATTCCGCCAACAGAATTTCGGGCGATCATTTCTATGGCCCTCCGTGACAGTTCAAGATTTTCATTCTTGGCTACTTTTTCCAGAAAATCCGCCATTTTATTTATCGGTATACGTAAAAAGTCATAGCGTTGACAACGGGAAATAATGGTCGGAGGAATTTTATAGGGATCGGTGGTAGCAAAAATAAACTTCACATACGGAGGAGGTTCCTCCAGAGTTTTCAGGAGCGCATTAAAAGACTCAAGAGTGAGCATATGCGCCTCGTCAATGATGTAGACTTTGTAACGACATCTTGCAGGCACATAATTTACGTTTTCACGCAACTCACGAATATTTTCTATCCCACGGTTGGAGGCTGCATCTATTTCGTAAACATCTGATGAGGCGTTCTGATTGATTTCAACGCAGTTTTCACATTCATTACACGGGTTACCATTGTCAAGATTCAAGCAGTTGAGAGACTTGGTTAATATCCTGGCTGCACTCGTTTTTCCAACACCACGTGAACCTGTAAATAAAAAGGCATGAGCCACTCTGTCTGAAAGTACTGCATTGCGTAAAGTTTGAGCAGCAGTTTCTTGTCCAATCAGATCGTCGAAACGGGAGGGACGTAACTTACGCGCCAGAACAACATAAGACATGAAAAGGATTCCATTTTTAACGAAGAGAGGCTGAGGAATGCGGCACATCTACGAAATCTTAGTGCTGCTTCCGCTAGGATCTGACACGATTCGAAATTTTCGATTGCGCACCCCCAGCCATCAGAAGTGTTTCAACATAAAATATTCAATAGTAAATACTATAATTTTATTCTAATTTATTTACTGTTTTTTGGCAATTAGAATTTAATAAGATTTACTAATCGTATCAGATGGGGAACAGCAGAGTTCAATTGAAAACCGACCCCAGATAATTGCCATTCAGAAATTTTTTTGTTGGTTGGTAATACTTGCTCAAAGCAACCACATCCCAACCCTGATCCTTGGCTGGGATAGTTTTAATTACATTTTCCTCAAGAGTCAACTTCTCCATTTTTATATTTTTATCACATGCAATGACTTCACAAAGTTTAATAATACTGATAGAATTGGGTACTAAACAATTTCCCTTCACAGTAAAATTTTTTTGTTTCAAGGCGGTTCCATGTCCAAGTGGCTAACAGTTGCAGATGTCGTTCAGTTGCTTCATGTTCCAGAGGCAACCATTTACCGTTGGGTCCGCCAGGGTGATATTCCTTGCATCGTGCGCCGTAGGAAACACTACTTTAATCAATCTACTCTAGTTTCCTGGGCTGAATCTAAACACATTCACCTTGAAGAGCACACAAGAAGAAACAGGAAGAAAAATGTGCCAGTTTCTCAGTCACGCCTGATTGAAGCTCTCAAAGCCGGAAATGTATATCAGGCTGTACCATCAGATTCGTTAGAAGAGCTTTTTCAGGAAGTTGCTTTACGTATGGATTTGCCTCAGCTCATTACAGAATCATTGGCAGAGCAGCTGATGCATCGTGAACAACTTTCCTCAACAGGAATTGGAAAAGGTATTGCCATTCCTCATCCGAGCATTACACTAGGACAACAAATTACTCAATCAATGGTGGGCACATTTTTTTTAGAGACACCTTTAGATTTTAAGGCACCTGACGGTTTGCCGGTTTTTGTGATATTTGTTCTATTGAGTGCAGATTCTTTTCATCATCTACAACTGCTATCTCAAATGGCCCGTTTTCTAAGTCATGCGAAAATGAATGACTTTCTCAAACACTCTCCTTCATTAGATAATCTCGTTGATAAATTTCAAAAAACTCTGGCGGAGACAACTTAATAAATTCCTTTCACGCGGTCTCGCTGGCACTGACACCGAACTGCTTTCACGCTTTCAAGCCGTTTCAGCACGAGAAGCACTGGTAATGATGACTGCAGCATTGGCAATAGGTCTGGTCTGCGGAATACTTGCAGTTGGACTTAACTGGAGTGTCCATTCTCTAAGACTCTTCATAACTGAATTAGACTTAGGCTGGCGTGCCATTTTTTTCCCAGCGCTAGGAGCCGGAATTGCTATATTTTTGGTGCGTTCCCTGATGCATGACTCTGCAGGACATGGTGTTTCCGACGTGATTAAAGCCATGGCAATGGGATCAGAAGCGCTCAGGAGACGCATGATTTATTCGCGATTTTTCGGTAGTTTACTGACAGTAGGCAGTGGTGGTTCAACTGGTTTGGAAGGTCCAATTGTCAGTATCGGCGGTGCTCTTGGTTCTGCGCTAGGTCGTTGGCTCGATATGAATGAGCGTCACAAAAAACTACTAGTGGGTTATGGAGCAGCGGGTGCAGTTGCTGGTATTTTCAATGCGCCTTTGACTGGTTTGATTTTTTCGTTAGAAATAATTATTGGCGAATGGACGTATCTGACGATACTGCCGACTATCATTGCGGCAGTTTCTGCAACAGAAGTCAGTCGCCTGATTATGGGCAATAAAATTGCTTTTACCCAGGAAATAGCCGGATTTTCTATCGCCTCTTTACTTGCCTGTTTTGCACTTGGAGCATTGACAGGGATTATCTCAATCCTGTTTGCTAGAAGCCTGTTGTTATGGGAAAAGTTTTTTTCAAAAATATCTCTTCATCTTTGGATTCGTGCTACAATTGGTGGATTGTCTGTGGGGGTCCTAGGTTATTTTATGCCGGAAGTTTTGTCTGAAGGTTACTCAGCGACTCAAGTCTTTCTAACTGATACCATTCGGCCTGAACTTGGCTTTGTATTACTTTTTGTCCTGCTCAAATTTCTCGCCTGCGGCATAACCCTGGGTAGTGGAGGTGTCGGAGGAGTTTTCGCGCCCAGCCTGGTGATTGGAAGTGGAGTAGGATTGGCTTTTGGCATGATTCTGCATTTACTGCCTCTGAATGGTGTTGCTGAAGATGCTGCTTTTGCTTTAGCGGGAATGGCTGGAATGGTTGCCGGTGTTATGCATGGACCACTGACTGGGATTTTTCTTGTAATGGAGGCAACAAGTGGATACTCAATGATTTTACCACTAATGTTGACTGCAAGCAGCGCCATGGTTGTGAGTTCGTTCTTCGAAATTGGTTCGGTCTATACACAAGAACTGATTAAACAAGGCAGTTTGATTAAGCGTGGAACAGATCGCTACTTACTGCATCATCTCAATATTGTAGATATTTTGGATAAGGATTTTATCACTATCCGTGAAAATCTACTTTTAAGAGATTTTATTGATGAGTTCAAAAAAGCACGTCGAAATTATTTTCCAGTGCTGAATGAAGAAAAAGAATGTGTGGGAGTTGTATTTCTTGACGACATCCGCCCTCACCTTTTTGAGACAAATCTTTATGATTTAGTTACAATGGGTTCAGTCATGCGGAACCTGCCGGTAATCAGTCTAAATGAACCAATCAGCGCAGCTTTGGACAAGTTTGAAACCTCCAAAGTCTGGTCATTACCTGTTGTTGAGGGGGATAGATTTTTAGGAATGCTTTCCAAATCAACTCTCTTTGACCATTATCGCCGCGAACTGCAAATTCAATCAATTTAAAAAAATGTTCACTAATCACTTGATATTTTTTCTTGTTCCCCTACCTTTACAACATCCAGTTTTATTTCAAAGAAGAATGAGGTATGAAATACTGCAGTCTTCGGATTAAAATCTCTAAACCCAAAATGCAAGGAGTTATGAATAAATCAGAATTAATCGATGAGTTAGCAACACGTACCGGATATAAGCCGATATTAACCGACAAGATGGTGCGGATCTTCTTTGACCGCATCAAAGTTGCTCTTAGAACCGGTGATAAAGTGGAGATCCGCGGATTTGGTTCTTTTACGCTGAAGAAATATAGAGGATATACAGGACGAAATCCCAAAACAGGAGAAAAAGTGGAAGTCAAACCAAAACAACTACCCGTTTTCAGGACAGGCAAAGACTTACGCAGCCGCGTCAATAGGTAAATTTATTACGAATTTCAGGAATCCTCGGCTGTATCTTTTGCATGTTGATCCAGCAAATCACTGAATCGTGGTGAAGGTTCAATCAACTTATTGATTTGAACTGCATTTTTTCCTTTGTAAGCGCCTTGGGTAGCCAAAAATTTGAGTTTGTCCTGTACCAGAACCCTGAGAGGTTTGTTTTGATCCTGATTTAAAAGGATTCTATCTCCCGATTTCAAACTGAGAAATCTCCGAAGGGTCATACGGGCTTCTCCTAGAGCAACCTTTACTCCAACTTTAGAGTTAAGTAGATTTTCTTCAAGACGACTTACGTTGACTGCGTTGACCTCTTCATCGTAGCTTGATTTTCCTGCCTCAAGTTGAGTCCGTACCGGGTCAAGCATCGAATAAGGCAGGCAAAGGCTCATTGTGTAAGGGACACGGTTAATTTCAACATCGAAAGTAGTACTTGCCACAACCTCTTCCTGTGGAACAATAGCCGTGAATTTAGGATTAACTTCCATGCGTTCAAAATATGGTTCCAGCGGAGTCAATCTCTTCCAGGCTTTCCCTAGATCTTCTAGTGCGTCATGAACTACTTTGGATAGCATTCTAGTTTCAATGCCGGTGAGTTCTCTTTTCGGAGGTGGATTTTCAAACCAGCCATTTCCTCCGAATAGCATATCAATCAGGATGTACACCAGATGATGCTCAAAAACTAAAATGGCGTGACCATGTAGGGGATTCAAGCCAAAAACAGTCAGCGATGCCGGAGTTGAAATTGCTCCAAGATAATCCCGGAAGCTAACCAACTCTGTCGCTCGGCGTGTTATCGTTACCGGACGTCTCACATGATGTGAAAAAGTTTGCGCATATATTCTTGCAAAACGGTCATAAACTGCTTCTAGCCCCGGCATTCTCCCGCGGATAACTGGAGCCTGATGACCTAATTCGTAGGGCAGTACCTCGGTTTTTTCATGTTCTTCAGGGTTCAGTCGTTTATCTTGTTCATCTGAAATACGTTTCAAGATTGCATTTAATTCTTTTTTCGACTGAGACATATATTGTTGGAGTAATGCTGTGAAATTAGGAGTTCTGGTTTATCTAGAGAACAATGATGAACATATACTGATGATTCACCGTGAAAAGGTGGACGAACATCGGGGCCTCTGGTTAGCTCCCGGCGGAAAAGTTGAACCTAATGAGGCTCCATACGAAACTGCAGCCCGTGAAATGCAAGAAGAAACTGGACTGCAAATTAAAGATCCGGAACTGAGAGCAGTCCTTTCTTTTCCTGACCATGGCGACTCACCTTTCGGCGACGAGTGGCATGTCTTTGTATTTTACTCAACCAGTTATTCTGGCACGCTTGCAGAAAATTGCCCCGAGGGCCGGCTGGAATGGATCCCCAAAGACGACCTGACTAAGCTTGCCACATGGGAAGGTGACCGGTTGTTTACTCCTAAAGTTTTAGAATCCGGATGCTTTTCTGCTAAATTCCTTTACTCTGGTGAAACTTTGTTAGACTATACTTTTTCCGAGTCTCCCGTACGATTGTAAATTCGAATCTTTTGAAACGCAAGGCAAGACAAATTTTTCGCATAATTAGTACAATGTTCCGTTATTATAGCTTGATCTTAATGTTCGTTGTTTTCTTGGTAGGCTGTCAAGTTCAGGTACAATATTCTTCAGAGTTTCCGTCAAAAACTATTATCACAAGTGAGGAAAATTATTGGTTTTGGGGTTTAGTAGGAGAAAAAGTATACGAAGTTTATGATCTTTGTCCCCATGGTCGAGTCTATGAAGTCCACATTCACAACACTTTTATGCAAAGTTCATTCACTGTTCTTACATTGGGAATCTACAGTCCACGCACAATCACCATTGTCTGTTCAGTTCGAGATGAGTAATCAATATAATCTCCTAGAAAATGCATGGAAGATGAAACACAAAATTTCTCCCCGGAAAAATAAGCAGTTTTCATCCACTTCTCATGATTCCCTGATTGCTCCGGCTGTAGATGAGAGTTGACTGACAATGTCTGCTGCTTAATAATAACTTTTCAAATAATCGGAACTCAATATTCTTATTTTAATTATTTAGGAACTGATAGTTCCGTTTTTAAACCACACAAACATCTTGATATTATCATATTGATATTTAAATTATTTTTCTATATTAGATAATTATAAATTTCGATTTAATATGGATGATTATATTATTTTCTTTTAAAGGTTTTAATTAACAGAAGTCAAGGTTCTTATTTTAAAAATATTTCGTATATTCTTTAATATAATCAGTTAGATATTTATTGGCATTGCATATGCAGAAAGTCGTGTGTCGGATTGAAATCTTGAGAGTTCGGAAATTTTTTATTAATTATGTCAAGCAGAACAAATGGAAATACTTAATTTAAAATCAGATTCGTTCGAAAGCAACATGTCTACGGAGTTAACAAATCATGTCGAGGAAAATGCTGGCCAAACTACAACTTGGTCCATGGAAATTCTTCCTCACAATATTTCTAATCTTTCGTTGATTCCAGATTTTGTGAACGAAGTTTACATAACCATGATTCCAGGAGCTAGTTGTCGGGAAACTATACAAACGGCTCATCAAATTCAAGCCGTCGGGAAACAGGCTGTACCCCACATTGCAGGACGAAGTTTTAAAGGAGTTGAGGAATTGAGTGCGTGTCTTTCAGAACTTCAAGAAACCGGAATATATAGGGCCTTGTTGGTCGGTGGTGGTCAATCCGAGCCAGCAGGCGACATTACCTGTGTAATGGATATGTTAAAAACTGGTTTGTTTGCAAAATACGGAATTAACGCTTTTGACTTTGCAGGACATCCTGAGGGAAATCCAGACGATCCAAATTCTGAAGCCCATTTGTTGGAAAAATTGCTTTGGACGGAAGAGCGTGGTATTCCGGCCCGCATTGTAACGCAATGGTGTTTTGATTCTGATGGCACAAATGACTGGATCTCCGGACTTAGAGAAAAAGGAATCCGGAATCCGATTCACATTGGCATTCCCGGCCCTTCAACCATGAAAACTTTGCTAAGCTTTGCCAAGGTCTGTGGAGTGCAGGCTTCAGCACAGGTTTTGCGCAAACAGGGATTGAACATCAGCAAATTGATGTTTGTCAATAAGCCGGACAAAATAATTTCTGAACTGCGCGGCTACGATAAACTCCATCTATATCCTTTTGGAGGCATTGCCAAGTCTGCTGATTGGCTGAATGAATGGCAAAGGATAACTGTTAAGGACAAACCAGGATTTGTTTCTATACCTCAAACCTAGAAGCTCCTCTATGCCTCTTTCTTCCAAAGTTCAAGAAGCACGGGTTGTTTTTACCCCCTCAGGGAAACGTGGTTATTTTCCTGTGGGAACTCCTGTGTTGAAAGCAGCACAGACTTTGGGAGTGGACATCGATTCAGTTTGCGGTGGTCGCGGTCTTTGTGGACGCTGTCAGATCCTGCAAGCCACAGGTAATTTCCCCAAACACAGAATTAATTCCAAAGCAGAAAATATCTCGCCACTAAGCGAAACTGAGAAAGCATATGCAGAGCGTCCCAAAAAATCACTTGCAGAAGGTAGAAGACTCAGTTGCGCAACCAAAATATTAGCTGATTGTGTGATTGATGTACCACCGGACAGTCAAGTACATCAGCAAATTATCCGCAAGGATGCAGACGCCTTCGACATTGAAATAATTCCGCCGGTGCAGTTGCATTACGTCGAAGTCTGGGAGCCGAATATGTATGATCCTTCTGGAGATTTGCGTCGTTTGCGTGAAGCTATGGAGCGTGAGTGGCAACTCAAGAATTTACGCTTTGGTCCCGGAATGCTGTTGTCATTGCAAAGGGAGTTGAGAGAAGGTAACTGGAAAGTTACCGTAGCTGTGGATTATCTGGGACAGGTAATTGCGGTATATCCCGGCTTTAGAGAATCATTATGCGGCCTAGCCGTAGATGTCGGATCAACCACAGTGGCGGCTCACCTCTGCAATCTCAGAACCGGTGAGGTACTGGCTTCTGCCGGAGTAATGAACCCACAAATACGCTTTGGTGAAGATTTGATGAGCCGCGTTTCCTACGTGATGATGCATCCAG
>JAKUUI010000179.1 GCA_022448485.1 SAR324 cluster bacterium | reverse complement strand
TTCCTTCTATTGATTCCCCTAAATTTATTTTAGCCGCAGAGGCAGATTGACTGTTTCCAGACAGCCGGATCAATGGTATTCCTTCTATTGATTCCCCTAAATTTATTTTAGCCGCAGAGGCAGATTGGCTGTTTCCAGACAGCCGGATCATTGGCCTGGATGTCGAAGGAGATATCCGGGTCTATCCGCTGGCCATTTTAAACTGGCACGAGATTGTCAACGACACTGTCGGGGGAGTTCCTGTTTCAATCACATTTTGCCCCCTCTGTGGAACCGGTATGGCTTTTCGCCGGGATTTTGACGGTGCGTTTACTACGCTTGGTGTTTCCGGCTTGCTGTATAACAGCGACCTCCTGCTTTATGACCGGAAGAGCAAATCCCTCTGGTCTCAAGTAATGGGGCAAGCAGTCAGCGGCCCCCGTAAAGGTGAACGCCTGGTTTCTGTGCCCATCGAACATACAACATGGGCGGACTGGAAAAAACAACATCCGCAGACAAAAGTTCTCTCCCGTGACACCGGTTTCAGACGCGATTATGGACGCTCTCCCTATGGTGACTATGACCAAAATGGAGACATTTATTTCCCGCTGTCTTTCCGCAGTAGTCAGTACCACCCTAAAGAGCGCGTGATTGGAATAGAAATCAATGGAAACTTCAAAGCCTATCCTTTTGTAGAATTATTTCAACAAAAGTCACCACTGGAAGACGTGCTGGGAGGTAAACAAATTATTCTGGAATTTAACCTTGAAACACGAAATGGTGTCATACGTGATGCCAAAGGCAATGTCCTGCCGAGCATAAATGCTTTCTGGTTCGCCTGGTATGCTTTTCATCCTGAAACACAAATCTTCAGCAACAGTAATTATGGCTTGCACCGCCGAAAGACTGACCGTAGTATGTTTCCGACTAGTATCGGCATTTTACTTAAAAAATAATCATGAATGAAATTAATTTAAAACCAGTTCAACATGCAGTGTTTGATGCCTACGGCACCCTCTTTGATGTTCACTCCGCGGCGTCTCGTCATCAATCCCGACTAGGTGAAAAAGCACAAGCCGTATCGGCATTGTGGCGTACCAAACAATTGGAGTATACCTGGTTGCGAAGTTTGATGAAGCGCTATGTTGATTTCTGGCAGGTTACTCAGGACGCTCTTGATTATGCTCTAGATTCTCACGGCATTGACGATCACAGTCTGCGTCGGGATCTCCTGAATGCATACCACGAACTTGCCTGTTATCCCGAAGTTCCGGAAACTCTGCGCAATTTAAAGGAACTGGGACTGGGGACTGCCATACTTTCCAATGGAGCTCCAAAAATGTTGGAAGCCGGTGTCAGCAACAGCCGTTTGGAAAATGTATTGGATTCAATTTTCTCGGTGGACACTATTGGGGTTTTTAAACCTGCACCGCAGGTTTATCAAATGGCCGTTGATCAACTAGGTTCTACTCCGGAAGAAATACTGTTCTTTTCCTCAAACGCCTGGGATGTCTCCGGAGCCGCCACTTTTGGTTTTCAGGCTGTCTGGGTCAATCGTTTCGGACAAGCACCGGAGCGTCTTCCAGGAACTCCGGTTCTTGAAATTAAAACGCTGGATGCAGTCTTACAATATTTACCTTCAGATTGAAGTCTGATAACTTTGTCGCTGATTTTTACAACCATCGTGTTCAAGCATTAGCGTCAAATTACACCCCCTTGCCGCAAATCTGCAAGAAAGGCAGAATTATTGGAGGAAACTTTGATTATCCGGCAGATGTTGCAATTGGGCCGGATGACTCTCTTTATGTAGCGGACTCTTACAACAATCGAATCCAAAAGTTTTCTCCAGATGGTAAATTTGAGACAAAATGGGGAGGATTTCTTTGAACTGGTCTCAAGGGTGACTCTTCCGGATCATTTAATGTAGCCACTGCAATTGAAGTGGATGAGCTGGGTTAGGTTTTTACGGACGAAGGGGATTTCCTCGTCGAGTTTGGTTCTCAAGGCAGTGCTCCCGAAGAATTTGAACGTCCTACCGATATAACTGTCGATGCAAAAGGTAATATCTATGTTGTAGATTTTGGCAATAACCGCATTCAGAAATTTGCACCTCTCATTTCACAAACTAAAAATGAATGAAAACTCATTAGCTCGACCAAGTGGATTTGAAAACCTAACTTCAATTCTCTCCTGCCCGCTTTGCCGACGCGCCTCAGAGGAAATTGTTCCTCCGGATACTTGAATACGGAGGCACCGCTGCAGGTTATGCAGCAAAGATTTTGCAGCAAAACCCGGAGACTGCTGTGTGTTTTGTTCCTATGGTTCAGTCAGGTGTTCCGGTGAACAAAACTTGTAGTCGACAGAATCAAGCTAAGACTATTTTTTAACAAATCCTGGAACCACTGGCGAATACGAAAAGCAAAAGTATATTGAAATTAGTATTCCTCAGTTTCAGAATTTTCTGCTGAATCCCTCGGCTGTTCAGGGGGAGCTGAAGCAGCAAGGACTGGGTACAGCCATCCTTTCC
>JAKUUI010000178.1 GCA_022448485.1 SAR324 cluster bacterium | reverse complement strand
CACCGATAAATAAAGGTACTCGCCTGCACAATGTTTTTTCAGAGTTTCATTGTGTGCTTCTATCAGGCCACAATTCCAGTCTCTCCACTTTATTCTACTCTTTTATTTACTTACTCTTCTTAAGGAACTGATTAAAACACTCTGAAGCAGTATTTGTGATGTGTCCCAAAATTTGCATATAAACAAACGTATCAATTGCAAATGGCCTTATAAATTTGGTAATATCATTCTATTAATGAACGAGGAAGTTTAATTCTCCAGGTTGAGAATTGGACGCGAGTTACCTGTTTCCTGAAATAATTTTTTAGTCATAATCCAATAGTTTAGAAAAATCTGCTGATAAAATTTAATAATGAAAATTCGTTTATTTTTGTTTGTGATGATTCCGACTTTTCTGATGATTTCTTCAGTCGGAATATATTTTATTGAGTACATCCTGTCTGGAAATGAAGAGAGTGCCTTCGATTCACTGTTCAACTCCCTCTGGTGGACGGTAGTTACATTTACTACAGTTGGTTATGGTGACATGTCGCCTCAAACTGTACAGGGTAGATTTTTTACTTTTTTTGTAATGGCGGCAGGCTTAATCAATTTTTCAATTGTTGTTTCATTGGTTACAGACAAGTTTCAACAGTTTCGTTCCGGTCGTGACCGCGGACTGGAATTCCTTAAAATAAAAGGCCATGTGCTGGTTTGTTCTGATGATCCAACCTGGATGAAGGAAATTCTCTCTCAGAATCAGAAATATGTAAAGAGAGACAAGGTTGTACTAATTTCTCCTTCTGGTGAACATCCTCTGCTGGCTACGTCTTATAAAAAATTGAAATGGGTCTCTGGAGATTCTTTTGATCTAAACGTTTTAAGGAAGGCAGCAGCCGCAAAAGCAAAAATCGCCTATGTATTTTATAAAGACAACAGTTATGCCCTGATGACAGTTTTGCAGCTTGAAACTTTGAGTGACGGCAGGATTGTGACTCAGGCACAATATGTCGGTCGGGAATTTCGAAACTATTTTGAAGATGTCGGTTGCGACCATGCTTTGGATCCATATGATCTCTACGTTCCTTTGATGCTGTCGGCTTTTCATTCACAGGGTGCTCCGGCATGGATCAATAAAGTTATCAATCGCACCCAGGGACATCAAATAGCCACTCGAAAGACAGAGTCATTACTAATTGGAAAAACTTGGCTGGAGTTGATAAAAACGAAAAAACAGAACCATGGAATTATGCCTCTTGCAGTAGTTATAAATGAAGTGGTGCTTATCAATCCGGAAGCTTCGTTTGAAATTCCGAAAGACAGTTTAATAATGCAGCTGGAACCGTTTGAAATTCCGAAAAAAAGTTCTGCAATGCAACTTGAACTTGCTGAGTCATTTCCAAAAGGTGATCTTGAAAAACAAGCTATCGATGTGATGGGAATGGATGAAATTGGACTCGACGGACACATTTTGATTAGTTCCGATAATAAGGTGTTCATTAATCGATGTTTGCTTGAAATGAGTCAAAGAAATCAGCCGGAAAAGATAATTGTGCTTACAAATATACCATTATTGGAGGAAATACCAGGCAACTTGAATGTTGAATGGATTGAAGGAGATTCAAATTCTGAAAAATCTTTTCTGGAAGCAAAATCAACTGAGGCGAAAGTGGCCCTGATCGATCATGCCCATGATGGTCAAAACCTGATGGCAGTTCTACGTCTGGAACAGGCAACTGATGGAGAGGTGTTTACAATTGCAACCTATCACAAAGAAGATTTTGATCAGCAACTTTTTAAGGTTGGCTGCGATTTCTGTCTGGATCCGGAAGAGTTAATTGCACCCATCCTTTCCCAGTCAGCATTAAATCCCGGATTAGGTACATTGATTGAAGAAATTATTTTGGAGGAACCTACCACACAGAGTTTGAAAGTCCGCCATTTAAGTCGGGAATGGGAAGCAGACAGTTGGCTTTCAACTATTTTGAAATTGAAGGAAAAAGAGGGAGAACTGCCTGTTGGACTGCTCCGGAGTCAGACTCACAAACTCCTGGTTAATCCTCATCCGGAGCTGGAGGTAAATCCTGGAGACCGTTTGATTTATATTACCTCAGCTCAGCAAAAAGGAGATGAATTTGAATCTTCTGAAGATTCAGACAGTACATTGATAGAAGTTAAACCCTCAGAAGAGGCAGTGAAATTATTCCGTAAAGGCCAAGTGCTGTTCAAAAAAGAAGAAAATTATGAGGAAGCGTACAGTTGTTTCCACCAGGCTGCAATTCTGAACCATACAAGAGCAAAATATAATCTTGGTCTGATGAATTTCAATGGCAAAGGTGTACCAAAGAACTTGGATGAATCATATCATTGGTTTCGTGAAGCAGCCAAAGACGGTAATGAGAAAGCCCGAAAAGCATTGAAAAGTACCAGGGCTTTACGAGATATAACATCAAATACAATGGAACATGAAATTCCTGAGTTTGACACTGAATTGATGGGGCGATTGACCGATGATCAGCGGTTCTGGTTTGCCGGTGCAGTAGTT
>JAKUUI010000177.1 GCA_022448485.1 SAR324 cluster bacterium | reverse complement strand
AGAAATTATAAACTTTCAAGGAAATAATTTCATCTTTTCATCGGTGCTTGTTATTAAACTTAAGGTTATGGAGGGTGTCTGACTGTGAAGAATTAGTGGGACTGCCAGATCGTAGAGACGCTGATCCATGACGATCCATTCAGGCGCAAATTCACCTAACTACTTTCTGTATCGATGGGTGGGCCTTGTTGAGTGTGGGGTCTCCGCAAACCCCTGCATCTGGATCAGGGGTGCTAATTGTTAACTGACAGGATTCCTGTGTACAGATAGGATCGGGGGTTGGTTGAGCGGGGACCCTCAGTTGGCTTGAGAGTTATCAAATATAATTCATTGCCTTGACCAATTTTCGGTTGGTCGATCAAGATTATTTGTTAAAAAACCGGTGAAAACAAATTAACCATAAATCCCTGGCAGACACCCTTCCCAATATTCTTAAGCTGATGTTTCACATCGCTGCTGAAACGAAGTGTTTCACCAGCTTCAATAATTTCACTCTTTTTCTCGATCAAGATTTCCAGTTTTCCTTTCATCAAAGTAACGCTTTCAGTACTATTTTTTCCATGCGATTCCGAAATCAATGAAGAGCCAGGTTGTGCTTTGAAATCATACCACTGCACGGACTCGAGGATGCTGACAACACCTAGAATTCGAAGCTGAAATCCGCCATCTTCACTGAAGATTACCGGTGTGGTATTGTTGTTGATTTTTTCAACGGTATTGGCCGGTTCATTCGTACCTAGTAAATTTTCCAGTGGATGATCAAGAGTTTGTGTTATCTTCCATAGTGTAGACAGAGTCGGATTGCTCTTGTTCCTTTCAATCTGGGAAAGAATAGCTGTGGATACTCCTGATTTTTCTGAAAGTTCATCTAAAGTCAGATTTTCTGCCAGCCTTAAAAGCTGTAATTTCGCTCCAATCTTGGGAGGGGGAAAACGCTGATGATTGTATATATTTGACATTATACCGCATTAAGAATCATGAATTAATAATCACTGTTAGCATTTGATGATACTTAAAAATAATTAATAGGCAAGAAAAATGAAAGCCTGATTGGCCCTGCTCCAGTTGGTGAGACTTTGAGCCGATAACAATGACTTTCCCAATCACTTCTTTATGCACAGATTTGTTCAACGCTGGATATGGTACTATCCAGGTCCTGGATTGAAGTGACTTCGAATTCCAGCAACAAGCGTTCTTTAGTGTCAGGCATGCTACATGTTACAGTGAATCCTGACATCCCCGCTTCCTTCCTGAAAGCCTCTCGAATTGTTTCTTCCAAAACCTTGGGAGCATTCTCAGTGGTTTCGGTCCAGAGGAGTTCGTTGACAATGATTCTGAAACGATTGGCTTCGAAGTGAATTTTACCCTCCAGAGCCGTTTCCTGCTCAAGGAGTCGGGAAGCCAGTTGAAGGGCATTCCATATTTTTTTGAGTCTTTGCGTAAACATTCCGGAGATGGGTCTTCTGCGCTGATACTGCAGAGCGAGTCCTTCGGGTGAATAGATCACCGAAAAAGTCCCTTCATGGGCTACAAGCAGTAGCTTTGGATCTCGCTTGAGGTGAAGGTAGTCACCGACATCAATCAGGAGGTGATCCTTGATCAACTGTTGCTGAATCCATCGATGAAAGACAGGAATGAGTTCCTTCAGATCCAACCTGGACCCGGATTCCAGAGGTCTTTGTATGATCAGACGTTGTAATTCCATAGTTCTCCTTAAGTCAGTTTTGCAGCACACCCTGTTCTTGCATTTTAGCTGAACAAGCATGGGTTGCATCAATGAACAGTTGGGCTTCTTCGATCAGTTGGTGGACTGCTTCAGTGTTTCCCCCTACAGGCCCTGCTTCGTACCGCTGCAGAAGATAACGTCCAAACTTGCCCCTTGCGTATTGATCAAAGAAAAGTTCTGTGTCGTAAAATCGGGTTCGAAATTCATGGACAACATGATCAGGTTCCTTACCGATGTCTTTGATCTGCTGTTGTATGAGGGCCTTTGCAGCCTTCAGCATTCCACTGAAAGCCAGGGAATCCGCTTCTAATAAATCCCCTTCTTCATGCTTTAGCTGAGCCTCGAACACTTCTCTTTCGGCATCGGCCAGCAGGAACTGGAACTGAGAAATCACCTCTCCGGAACACTCTCCAACGCCGAGATCTCCAAGTGAAAATTCACGGACATCGCCCCAGTCGGTATATAAATCCGGAGCCACGTCATGCGTCGGTAGGCGCATCAAGTCCTCGATCCAGGCCCTGAGCTGCTTTTTACCCACACGTTCAATGAATGAGCGGAAGGATTCCGATTGCTGTCGATTACTCCGGAACTGCTGGATGATACGCTCCACTACCTCGGGGATCTTTTTGGATGGCACTGCCCCGATGGCAAGTCCGAAGGAGCCCGCATTGCTGTCCCACTGTCCGCCCAGCACCACCTGGAAGTGTGGAACCTTGAATCCATCCACGGTGCGGCTGTTCCCAAAGAAACCGATGTCTGCAACGTGATGCTGACCGCAGGAATTGCAACAGCCGCTGATCATG
>JAKUUI010000176.1 GCA_022448485.1 SAR324 cluster bacterium | reverse complement strand
GGAATATATCAACGATGGTATTTTAGAGGAAACCCTTGTACATGAGGCTGCGCATACTTCGTTGGATTCAAGGCACGCAAAAAGGTCAAAATGGCTTGCAGCACAGACAGCTGATGACGAATTTATATCTAACTATGCTAAGGATTATCCCAACCGAGAGAATATGGCAGAGAGTTATCTCCCGTACTTTGCCATTCGCTATAGGCCTAATCGGATTTCTAAGTCTTTGGCTCTTAAAATAAAGCAAGCGATGCCGAATCGAATAAAGTACTTCGATAGCCTTTCATTGGAGATGTATCCAGTAATACGGAAAGATCCGCCAACCATCGAAAGTTTCTCTTATTCAGAGGGTAAGAAATTGATGTCTATCAGTTGGAGATCTCAAATAGGGGCTAAATACATAATTCAATCCGTGTCGGATTTTACTGTTTGGAAAACTTTAGTGTCTGATTTGATCTCTGAGTCTAGTCTGACTTCAGTGAGCGTTAATGTGGGTCGGACAATTAATGCCCGGGAGTTTTATCGCGTGGGGCTTGAATGACAGGTGAAGAATTATAAGCTGAAGGCAAATGAAACACATTCTACTCACAACAATCGCAGCCGTGCTGTTGGTGGGGTGTGGGGCAATACAGAGTGAAGTTGAGCGAGACAATTGGGGTAAAACCACGACTCAAAAAGCTGAATTTTATGCTGCCAGTGATGTTCCTGGGTCCCAGATAGAGCTGACTAGACAATGGTACGAAATAGCATCCAAAGCTTGGGGAAATTACGGACCATTGGAGTTTTGGATTGTCGGCACTAACGAAGCAGCAGCAACGGCGTTGGACAAAAGGTATTGCGAGCTAAGAAAGCAAAAAGATTTAACCGTCAGCCTTGAGCACTGTCTAAATAGAGATCACAATTTTGTTTCGTATGCAAAAGGAGGTAATGCCGGTTTAAATACCCGGAGAAATGAAAACGAGAAGTGGTCCGGCTTTATCATCACCATGTCAGCCAAGTTTCCAGGACCCCAAGAAGAAGATTACAAGCCGGTGGTTCTGCACGAATACTTCCACGTATACCAACACGCCCACATCCACAGCAAAAAAGACTCCGAAAGAAAGAGTAGAAATCGGGAGAACCCTTGGTGGGCAGAAGGTGGCGCTGAATATTTGGCCCAACTGCTCTACTCCAAGCAAGAGGGAGTCAGGCCCAGCTATTTGAAGGAAACGATGAAGTTTAAGCTAAAGTCATTAAAAGACCTTCGCGAGGGAGAAAGTATAAAGGATATTCCGTATGGAAAAAGAGGAGGAATAGCTTATGACCTTGGTGCATGGTTCATCGCATTTATAATCAATAAAACGAGTGAGGAAGCCTACCGGGTTAAGTTTTTCAGGGATCTTAACACGAAAGGATTTGAAGGATCTTTTGTTAAAAATTTCGAGGCTTCATCAAAAGATCTACTCGATGAATTTCACAACACCTTTCTCAAGTTAAGCCTTGAGGATAAGATGAAGATCATACCTTAAAGCCTGCTATTCAACGGCCCAGGAACGAAAAGATGGAAGTAACGATACGCCAGGCCACTACCGATGATATTGAGGAAATCGCTAAGTTATTCGATGCCTACAGAGTTTTTTTCGAGCAGGGTAGTGATTTGTCGTTGGCGCAAGAGTTTCTCGGGGACCGTTTAAATAATTCGGAGTCTGTTATCTTTTGTGCTTATACCTCGGATGAACGCTGTGTTGGATTTGCCCAACTCTATCCGAGCTTTTCTTCGGTTTCAGCCAAACGAATCTGGATATTAAATGATTTATTCGTGTTAGAGTCTGTTCGCGGAATGGGAATAGGGACAAAGCTACTTAGTGAGATCGAAGCATTTGGTGAAGAGACTCAGGCCAAAGGGATTTTGATTGAGACGACAGTGTCAAACACAGGAGCGCAAAAGCTTTACGAATCCAAAGGCTATCAAAAAGTGACGGAGCGGTTTTTCTATGAGCGGAAGAATAAACTCAAAAAGAACAAGACTGATTGACTAAACAAACCCGCCCACCACTTGAACGCCGCTGAAAAATGAAACACATACTAATCACAACAATCGCAGCTGTGCTGTTGATGGGGTGTGGGCCGCAACCGCCAGACATATCAATTACCAAGGCTGCCCAAGATGGAAACATCGGAGCCGTCAAACAGCACTTGGCTGCTGGAACGGATATTGAACTAAAACGTACAGGCTGTGGAGGCGCAGCATTAGGCCACGAGGCTAGACACGGCCACAAGGAAATCGCCGAACTACTAGTCGAGAATGGTGCGGATGTGAATGCTGAGATTACAGCTGGCAATTATCGAGGCAAAACACCGCTAGATTGGGCCAAAAATCAAGAAACCGCCGACCTCCTCCGCAACCACGTCGGCAAGACGGGTGAAGAATTGAAAACTGAAGGGAAATGAAAACGAAACCAAGCCAGGCGTTTACCCTTATTGAACTATTGGTGGTCGTTGCGATCATCGCCATTCTTGCCAGCCTGTTGCTTCCGGCACTCGGCAGGTCCAAACTCAAGGCCACCG
>JAKUUI010000175.1 GCA_022448485.1 SAR324 cluster bacterium | reverse complement strand
CCACTATCACGAAAATACAGTTTGGGTGCTTTAACCAAACGCTTTTTGGTGTTGCCCGACCAGGGTTGAAGTTGTCTCACCATATAAAAATCAGTCAGTGTGTCAATATAGCTTTTAATCGTCTTGTAGCTCACCCCCAGGCTTTCGCCTAGTTTTGAATAATTAACCTGCTGGGCGTTATTTTGCGCCAACATTGACCAAAGCCTGCGCATCGTCGTCGCGTTGATATGAGGCCCCATGAATGGAATATCCCGCTCAATGTATGATGAGATAAAATCGCTTCTCCATGACCAACTTTCTGCGTTTGAGGCAGCTAAATAGCTATCCGGGAAACCTCCTCGTAACCAGTGCCTTTCTAAATCGTATGCTCCCTCACGATCCAGTTCTGAAACCGTAAAAGGAGTGAGTTCTATATACCTGACTCGACCGGCCAATGTTTCTGACGAATGCTGTATCAAATCTCTCGATGCTGATCCCAGTAACAAAAATTGACATGCCTGTTCCCCTGCTCTTTTGCGCCTGTCTACCAGAGAGCGCAACAAACGAAACATATCCGGTTGACGCTGGACTTCATCAATGATCAGTAATTTATTCTCAAATCGACTTACAAAAGCCTCAGCATCTGCCAGTTTTGCCAGATCAGAATCCAATTCTAAATCAAGATAAACGATCTCTTTTTGTACAAACTCTGATATCCCCAATGCCAGAGTCGTCTTGCCCACCTGCCGTGCTCCCAAAAGCACGACAACCGGCATATTTTGCAGTGATTTGACTAAAGTTGTTTCAAGATTACGTTTTATCATCCTTGCATTTTAGAATATATGTTTCTAATTTGCAATGTTTATCATAATTAAGGGGACGGGCTTGGCAATCTTGCAGATTGCAATTTTTAATGTTGAATTTTAAATTCATGCAGGGCGTTGTGGCTCACGCAAAGACGCAAAACCGAATTTGGGAGACGCATTAATGATTTTCTGATTGTTGCTTCGAATACCGAATTTGGGGGACACGAAATTTAATTCCAAAAAAAGACAAACATCATGTCCCCAAAATTCTTGTCTCCACTCCGCACTGAATGACATTACCAATAATATCAGGATGAGTATGACACTGTACGTCAATATTACTTGATAGTTTTTATTATTGGCGTAATATTTGTATGTTGATAGTTAATATTACGCCAATATAGGAGGATCATGAAAAACAGGAATCTTTTCCAAAGACTGCAAAAAAAGGCTTCTTCTCCGTTTGGCCGGATCACCGTTCTGACTGGTGCCAGGCAAACCGGTAAGACCACATTGATCCGAAAAGCGTTTCCGGACTATTCTTATATCACTTTGGATGATCCGATAACTCGTCCGGATTATGCCCGCTTATCTGCGACTCAGTGGCATGAACGCTATCCGGTTGTGATTCTAGATGAGGTTCAAAAATTGCCAGCCTTGGTCGATTCGGTAAAGGCGGTTTATGACCTTTATCCGGAATCTCGATTTATCTTATCCGGCTCCAGTCAAATCTTTTTGCTGAGTAAAATCAGTGAAAGTTTGGCTGGTCGAGCGGCATTGCTTGAGCTCTATCCGCTCACTCTGCCGGAACGCCTGACGGAATCATGGGAGGATCCTGTGCGGCCTTCCAGATTGATAAAACTGCTTTCCGGAAAAAATCGAGAAATTCTCAAGGGCATTCCACAAACGGAACCGGATCATGCAAAAGCAGAGCGGACTTTTTCTGATTATCTTGCATTTGGTTCCATGCCGGCCATCATAGATGAAAATATTGAGGCGCATGAAAAAAGAGAGTGGCTGAGGGATTATATCCGCACCTATTTGCAGAGAGATGTCCGTGATTTGGCAAATTTGCGGGAATTGGAACCCTTTGTGCGTGCCCAAAAAGCATTAGCCAATCTTAGCGGAGAGTTGTTGAATACCAGCCAACTGGCCAAACAATCCGGAATTTCGATGCAAACCGCCAAACGTTTTGTCCACTATCTTGAGCTCAGTTATCAAGTATTCCAGCTACCCCCCTGGTTTCGTAATCAAAAAAAGAGGCTGGTTAAGTCCCCTAAAGTACACTTTCTGGATCCGGGTATCCAGCGCATTCTGCTGGGACGCAGCGGCACATTGACTGGAAATGAGTTTGAAAGTGCTGTGGTGTCTGAAGTCATAAAACAAATCAAGTCTGAGGCTCTTGAGGTTTCGCTTTACCACTTGAGAACATTGGATGGCCGCGAAGTCGATCTACTGATTGAACTTGAAAACGGTTACATTGCCCTGGAAATCAAATCCTCAGTCAAAGTCACACAGTCTGACGCACGGCATCTTTTCCATCTTGACGACATCCTTGACAAACCACTGTTACAGGCTTTACTTGTTTCCAACGACCAACGTGTCCATTTATGGGAAAAAGTAACCGCTGTTCCCGCAGCCTGGTTATTGGCTTAATCACAAGTCACGATTCGGAAAGCTTACAGAGGCGTTGAGGCTCACGCAAGCAAATAATTAAAGGGACACGATATTTAATTATGAATTTTTAATTTTGAATTCATGCAGAAGTGTTGGGT
>JAKUUI010000174.1 GCA_022448485.1 SAR324 cluster bacterium | reverse complement strand
CGCAATACGATGCTACAGAACCGCCTTTCAGAAATAAATACTGGAATAACAAGAGAGAAGGTATTTATGTTGATGTAGTTTCAGGCGAACCTCTGTTCAGTTCAACAGATAAATACAAATCCGGCACCGGCTGGCCCAGTTTTACAAGACCTATTGAAGGAGCAAGTTTAATCCAAAAAGAAGATAATGGCTGGTTCTCTGTAAGGACTGAACTCAGAAGCAAGAAAGCAGATTCTCATCTGGGACACTTGTTTAATGACGGCCCAAAACCGGATGGTTTACGTTATTGTATCAATTCTGCCGCACTTCGGTTTGTTTCAAAAAATGATTTAGAGAAAGAAGGCTATCTTAATTATAGCAGCGTATTTCAAGACTGATCATTGTCAGATTTTTTTTGAGTTTGTCGGCTCTTTCCAAATTATTTTATCTACTATCCTGAAGTTACTGGATAAAAGGTTGGCAGAACAGATCTATTTCTCTGTGTTGATGTGACCTCCATCTGTCGCCATTGTACATCCAGCCGACTAGACTTCACGCACGATGGAATCGTTGCAGATAATAAACCAGCGATCCAGGAAATCATCAAAGTCACCCCCACTACTGTCAATGATTTTGTATTGACAAATTATTTGTATGGGCATAAATAAAAGCAGGAAAAAACTGAACCTGTAAAAACCTCCAGAAAATATTTCTCATTCATTTTTACTCTATGGGCATTGCTACAGATCTCATCCTGCTTGTTGTTACAGCGTTTTTCAGCGGCCTCCTGATGCAGAGGCTGGGACAGCCGCTGATTTTGGGATACATTCTAACCGGAATTGCGTTTGGTCCATACACCGGCGGATTTGCGCTTACCAGTGTACACGAAATAGAACTGCTGGCGGAGATCGGAGTTGCGCTTTTGCTTTTCGCGCTTGGACTGGAGTTTTCTCTCAAAGACCTCAAACCTGTTAAAAAGATCGCACTGATCGGAACGCCGATTCAAATCATACTGACTATTGCAATGGGCTACGGAATCGGGCAGTTGATGGGTTGGGATGCAAAATCCTCCCTTTGGCTTGGAGCGCTGGTTTCCCTGTCAAGCACAATGGTCCTGCTTAAAACTTTGATGAATCAGGGATGGCTGGGAACGCTTTCCAGCAAAGTCATGGTGGGAATGTTGATCGTTCAGGATTTGGCAGTTGTCCCCCTCATTGTGCTGTTGCCCATGATGAACGATCCCTCTCTGGGTTGGATTTCCTTGGAAATCGCTATTTTGAAAACGGTTGTATTTTTGGCAGGAATGATTTTGTTCGGAACACGTTTGCTGCCCTTAATTATGCGCTACATTGCCCATTTGGGTTCACGCGAATTATTTTTGCTTGCCATCACTGCAATTGGTTTGGGCGTGGGATATCTTACTTATCTGGTGGGGCTTTCCTTTGCTTTTGGAGCATTTGTCGCCGGAATGGTTTTGAGTGAATCAGATTATGGACATCAGGCGTTGAGTGACATCATTCCGGTTCGGGATCTTTTTGGCTTATTATTTTTCGCATCAGTGGGGATGCTGCTCAACCCAGTATTTTTGATGGATCACTGGCAACAGGTTCTCATCCTGGTTTTGATAGTAAGTCTGGGAAAAGGCTTTATTTTCGCGCTGCTGGCCCGGATTTTCAAATATGGAAATGTGGTGCCCTTAGCCGTCGGTATGGGACTCTTTCAGGTGGGTGAGTTTTCGTTTGTACTGGCACAAGTTGGAGTATCGACAAATTCAATCAGTCATGAAGTCTATTCTCTGGTTTTGAGCACAGCGATTATAACGATGTTTCTAACTCCTATTATTTCCGGACAAACATCTCGTCTTTACGCTCTTCGGAAACGCTGGTTCCAGCATGAACCTTTGGATACCATCAATTTTCCTGAATCCGGATTACAGAATCATGTGATTATTGTAGGCGGCGGACGTGTTGGTTTCCGAATTGCCCAGGTTCTGAAACGCCTCAGCGTTCCCCTGTTGATTATTGAAATAGATCAACTTCGGGTTGAGAGGGCAAAGCATGCTGATATTCCAGTTGTTTTTGGAGACGCAAGTCACGAAGTGGTATTAGAAGCGGCCGAGACTTCTTCGGCGCGACTGTTAATCATCACTACTCCGGAAATCGTAATTACGCAAACGATTGTTGAAAGAGCGCGTAAAGTGAATTCTGAAATTCAGGTAGTGGCTCGCGCTCCGGGTGTCGAGTTTTTGGAAGAATTCAAAAAGCTCAATATTTCTGAGGTGGTGATTCCAGAATTTGAGGCGGGACTCGAAATGGCACGCAAGGCCCTGGTACATTTGCATATTCCCGCCGCCAAAATCCAGCATTACACTGAATCCCTGCGGCAGGATTTGTTTGCCTCTCTTTTCAGTGAAAATGAGGAAGATAAAATCCTGGAGCAGCTCCAGTGGGCAGAACATCAGTTTGACTTGCAGTGGATGTTGATAAAACCCGGAAGCGTACTGGTTGGTAAAACGATTGGAGAGTCTGAAATCAGGACAAAGACGGCTTCCTCTGTAGTTGGAGTCATTCGGAATGACAAATTGGAGACCAGTTTGGAT
>JAKUUI010000173.1 GCA_022448485.1 SAR324 cluster bacterium | reverse complement strand
AAACGGTATTCAGCAGGGACTACCAGAGCAAACCCTTCTGGTGGGAACGGCCCCAAGGCCTGGGTCAGGTTGGATAAGACGTAAGGTATTTTTATTTTCCTAATAATACAAGAAGCAAGAATTTCAAAAGTATTTATTGACATTCCCCTTGATCCAAGTTCCAATTATAACAACTCCAATTTTCATTAAGCCTTAGATGACTTTAGTAAATTTGTTCACACCGTACACTATTCGCGGTGTTGAATTTCGAAATAGAATTTTTTCAAGTGCACACCAGACCATTCTTGCCGAAAACTGGTGTCCCACTGATGAAATGGTCGCTTACCACGAAGCCCGTGCCGCCGGTGGTACGGGTTTGATCATCATTGAAGCTGCTAGACCACATAGTGATGCCGTCACTTCCTCATCTTACATCGATGTCAGTCGTGATGAATGCATCCCTGGTTATCAAAAGATTTCAGATGCGGTTCACCGCCACGGCTGTAGAGTATTTGGACAGATTGCACATGGGGGCCGTATTGCACAAGGTTACGGAGGGCTTCTTGGAGTTCCTTATGCTCCTTCAACAGTCCCTGATCACCGGTTTCACACTATGCCCAGGACCATGTCCACGGATTATGTCTGGGAGGTAATCGAATCCCATGCCGATGCTGCACTGCGAATGGCCGAGGCAGGGTTGGATGGTATTGAAATTACGGCAAGCCATGGACTTCTGCTCGCTCAGTTTCTGAGTCCTGACGTCAATCGTCGCGACGATGAGTTTGGTGGATCTGAAGAAAAACGTTTCCGATTTGTCCAAGAGGTGATTGCAGCCGTTAGAAAAGCCATAGGACCAGAACGCATTATTGGTATCCGTATTTCCGCAGCAGAAGATGAACCAACTGGAATGGAACTACCGAAGGTCCTTGATGTCTGCAGAAGGATGAATGACCTTGCGGATTGTGACTACCTTAACGTGACCATGGGTTCCATGGCCGGGCTCGGCAGTTCAGTACATGTAGTACCACCGATGTCATTCAAACATGCCTATACGGCTTCTCATTCAGCAAGGATCAAGGATGTTTTCTCAAGAACTATATTAGTCACAGGACGTATCAATCATCCTCAACTGGCAGAGCAGATACTTGAAAAGAAACAGGCGGACATGTGTGGCATGACCCGCGCTCTGATTGCTGACGCAGAAATGCCGAACAAGGCGCTTCAAGGAAAACTTGATGATATCCGCTCCTGTATAGGATGTAACCAATCTTGTATTGGCCACTATCATCAAGGAGTAGCCATTTCTTGTATTCAACATCCCATCTCAGGGCGGGAATTGAAACTGAGTAAATCAAAAAATACCGAAATTTCAAAAAAAATTTTGGTTGCTGGAGGAGGACCTGGAGGCATGAAGGCCGCTGCAGTTGCAGCAGAAAAGGGGCACCAAGTCATCTTATGCGAAAAGGCCGGACAACTCGGTGGACAAGTCCTACTCGCACAAATGTTACCGGAGCGTAGAGAATTTGGCGTAATGATAGATAATCTGAAACGTGAAATGGAATTGTGCAGTGTGGAAGTCCGTCTGAATACCTATGTAGACAAAGCCATGGTTGATATCGAAAAACCTGACGACATCATCATTTCAACAGGAGCGGAACCATTTCAGTCAGATGCAGAAATTAGCGAAAAGACCCATGTAGTTGAAGCTTGGAAGGTTATTCAGAATAATGGGGTCACTGGTAACTCAGTCGTCATTGCAGATTGGCGCTGCGATTACATCGGAATGGGGCTTGCCGAGATGTTGGCAAAGAATGGATGTGATGTCAGATTAGCAGTGGATGGCACCCATGCAGGACAAAATCTTCAGATCTACATGCGTGACGACTGGATCGGAAGACTACATCATCTGAGAGTGAAAGTCATTCCCTATGCACGCCTTTTCCGAGCTGATGGAAATACTGCTTATTTTTACCATACTGCCGGTGGCAGGCCCATCCTCTGCGAAGGCATGGACACTCTGGTGCTAGCTCAAGGGCATCAACCTGTCACTTCCCTAGAGAATTCATTACTCGGAAGCAATCACAGAATCCACCTGGTGGGTGACTGCCTGAGCCCACGTTCTGCAGAAGAAGCCATCTATGAAGGGTTTATGACTGCTCGGGAAGTCTGAATGCTATGGGTGAATAAAATTGATATCATATACTGACTCAGTTCAAAAAGTAGTTATATCTGAGGACATATAATAATCGCCATTATTTTCTCAAAGTCAGGCCCGTCCTCTTAGGCCCTCATGAATTGTGCCCGTTCGGCAGCTGAATTTTATCTGAAAACTACATTTCTGATCGGCCCATTGTTGCTCAGCATGGGCTTTCATTTGACAGGCGTGATTAATATCCCAAGGATTAACGAGTTTGTATTTCTGGCCCAAATTGTCAATCGGTGGAGCTGTGGGCGTAAGGTTATGACTGGTCAGGGTTGAAGTTCTGGCAGGATGTTCGCAAAATTTAAAAAATAGGAAAATCAAAATACCTTAGGTCGTATCCAACCGGACCCAGGCCTTGGGGTCCGTTCCCAACAGTAGGGTTTGCTCTGGTAGTCCCTGCTGAATACCGTTC
>JAKUUI010000172.1 GCA_022448485.1 SAR324 cluster bacterium | reverse complement strand
ACTTTCTGTAAAAGAGCACTTTGAAATGCTTCTGAATGCAGTAAGTTCAAAAGCAGGCTTCCTGCCTTATTTAGTGGGACGCCTCCTCAACGGCATTCAGAATTTTCCTGAATGTCATTTACGGTCGGTTGATCCTTTTCGGCTGGCCATTCACTCACATGATAAGGTGTACTATGAAGTATATAATTAGCACCCTGCTGACCCTCGCCTTAGCGGTGGGTATAGCAAGTCCCGTCCAGGCCAAACGTGGCAGTGACGGTCAATTGAACCTGCTTTATTGGCAGGCTCCTTCAACCATGAACCCCAACCTTTCCGGTGGAACCAAGGAACTGGAAGCTTCTTCGGTCGTTCTTGAGCCTTTAGGTCGCTATGATGAAAACGGTAATTTGCTTCCCTGGCTCGCTGTAGAAATTCCCACGGTGGAAAACGGAGGAGTCGCAAAGGATTTGACTTCAATTACCTGGAAAATTAAAAAGGGTATAAAGTGGTCTGACGGTTCCGCGTTCACCGCAGACGATGCGGTCTTCACTTATGAATACTGCACAAATCCGGATACGGGTTGTACTGCAACCAATTATTACAAGGACATCCAGTCTGTAAAGGCATTGGATAGTCACACTGTAAAAATCACATTCACGGTTGCTAAGCCCTTTCCTTACGCAACATTTGTCGGCTATAACTCGCCAATCCTTCAAAAAGCGCAGTTTGATGGTTGTCAAGGAGCGAAGGCACAGGAATGCACCGAGCAAAATTTTAATCCGATTGGAACCGGCCCTTTCAAAGTGGTGGACTTTAAGCCGAATGATGTGATTGTTTTTGAGGCCAATCCCTATTATCGGGATGCTTCCAAGCCGGCTTTCGGCAAGTTAGTTTTCAAAGGCGGCGGTGATGCCACTTCTGCAGCCCGTGCTGTCCTGGAAACAGGTGAAATGGATTACGCCTGGAACCTCCAGGTGGAGCCTGAAATCCTCAGCAAAATGGCACAGGCAGGAAAAGGAACAGTCGTTTCTGCTTTTGGAACTGCAGTTGAGCGACTGATGGTGAACTTTACCAACCCTGATCCAGCACTTGGTGAAATCCGTTCGGAATATATCGGCGGCAGCAACAACCGTAACGCGCATCCATTTCTGGCAGAGTATAATGTACGGCGGGCTCTTTCATTGGCGATTGACCGTCAAATCCTGGTTGATGCAGGATACGGTCAAGCTGGAAAAATCAGCTGTAATGTACTGCCTGCACCGGCTATTTATGCCTCTTCTGCCAACGATGAGTGTAAAACTCAAAATGTTGCCGAAGCTAATAACCTACTCGATGCTGCCGGCTGGAAACGTGGTTCCGACGGAATCCGTGAAAAAGACGGGATACGGCTTTCGATTCTCTACCAGACCTCCACAAACTCCGTACGTCAGGCCACTCAAGCCTTCATCAAGGAAATGTGGAAACAGATTGGTGTAGAAACTGAACTGCGTAACATCAGCGCATCTGTGTTTTTTGGTGGTGATGTTGGTAGTCCGGATACATACCAAAAATTCTTTGCGGACATCGAAATGTACACCAACACTTTCAGTGGTACAGATCCGGAAACTTACATGTCCAACTGGACCTGCAAGGAAATGGCGCAAAAACGCAACAAGTGGGGCGGAAACAATATGCCTCGCTGGTGTAATCCCGCTTATGATGCACTCTCTGCCAAAATGGCAAAAACTGCAGCTCTGAAAGATCGTATCAGTCTCGCAAAGGAGATGAACGATATGCTGATGCAGGATTATGCGATGATTCCGCTCATTCACCGTGGAGGAGTTTCTGCATATTCCAATACTATTTCCGGAGTACGGATGAACGAATGGGATTCTGAACTTTGGAACATTGCTGACTGGACTCGCAAGTAATAATTGAGTTTTAGCAAGCACTTTGCGGTTTGCAGATATTCTTTTTGCAAACCGCTTTTTTCCAACTTTAAGGCTTTCAAACTGTGATTCATTACATCTTCCGCCGCACATTGATTGCCGTTCCCACTTTATTGGTAATCAGTTTTATTATCTTCGCCATTCTAGATTTAGCTCCCAACGATCCTACCGGGAATTTGCCGATGACTGTTCCTCCGGAAGTTCGGGCAAAAATAAGGAGTTCTCTTGGACTGGACGAACCAATGCACATCCGCTTTGGCCTGTGGCTGGTGCAATTTTTTATCAATGAACCCTTGAATTTACTGCATGAAGGTTTCGGCATCAGTATTGGCGATGCAGAAAACCGTACCCGAGTTCTTTCCTGGGCAACACGCAGTCCGGTGGTGGATCTAATTATTCAACGCACTCCGCAAACACTCTGGGTAGTTGGGCTTTCTTACCTCTTTGGAATCCTGATTGCGATTCCGATTGGTATTGTTTCTGCCTACAGACAATATTCCTGGTTTGATCAAGTTGGAACATTTGTTTCAATGGTAGGTTTTTCTGTGCCGACTTTTTTTACCGGTATGGTCGCAATCATAATTTTCAGTGTCCAGTTAAGGTGGTTCCCCATGATTTACGATACGACTTTGGTGGTGGATAGTTGGCAGAACTTTGTTTCACAAGTCAAACAAATGATTATGCCGGTGGCA
>JAKUUI010000171.1 GCA_022448485.1 SAR324 cluster bacterium | reverse complement strand
CCACAACTGCAACGACTGCACAGATCAATGCCCACGTGGAGCAAAACCAGGAGAGGTGATGTCTGCACTCCGAAATCAAACCATAGAACACTACTCTTATCCAGCAGTAATTTCCAGTGCTGCAAAAACCATTCGCGGGAATGTAATTTTGTTTTTTATTCCGATGTTGTTGATTGCTATTGCCATTGTAGTGCAAAACATCGGGAATGACTTTTCATTTTTAACTGCAAAACCAATTGTTTACGCTAACATGCTATCGGTGACGTATGTGGATATAATATTTTTGCCGGCTGTTTTTTTTGCCTTATTTAACGCCTACAAGGCAATTAGCAGCTTCGTTGGCGGACTGAAAGAGCAATATCCTCCCATAGACAGAGGAGAAACTTTAATGATTGCAATCAAAGGTACAATTCAGGATGTGCTCTCGCATATTGAATTCAAGAAGTGTGGTCCGAACAAAAGCAGGAATATTTGGCATAGGCTAATGATGTACGGGTTCATCGGGCTTTTTGCGACAACCAATGCCGTGATGATTTTACATTACTTGAAAGAGTTTGGCTTTGATGTTCAGGATACCCCGCTTCCATTTTTCCATCCTGTGAAAATTTTAGGTAACGTGAGTGCCCTCGCAGCTTTTACAGGAATTTACTTTATTGTAAGGGATCGTATCAAAAATTCAGCTACAACTGTTTTATCTTTGTTCGACTGGATGTTCATTGGCAACATGTTCTTTACGGTTGCAACTGGAATTTTGTGCCAGGTTTTTCGCGTAGGTGATCATTCGAATCTATCCTTCTTCACCTACTACATTCATTTAGTGATGGTCTTTTATCTGATAGCTTATGCACCCCAAACTAAATTTGGCCATATATTTTTTAGGCCAGCAGCCATGATTTATTCCCGTTATTCAGGACGTAATAAGAATATTTTCAGAAATTTGTAACTTTTGATCTGCTCAAAATTCTGATCCATACATTATTCTTTAGCTTTGTCGTTTAAATCCTGCCCTATACTAGGAATCCAATCTCTGGTCTGTTAATTCAGTTAGAGATAAAGGTTTCAAACCAAGATAATGAGTAATAAAATCTTCGAAGCACTCCAGCATTTTTATGTTGAGAAAGTTTGCATCTTATGGATTTTCTGGCGTGAAGCAGGTGTACATTAAAATATTTTTCATGATTTTCGTCTAGCCGAAGTAGAATTACTCTCGATATTTCAAATAACTACAATGATTAAACCATATGGTTCAGAAATTTTGACTCCCCTTTATGTAAAGGAAGAATCACGCCGAAAAATCCTGCTAGATGAAGCGGAAAAAATTCCATCAGTTGTTATTTCATCTGCAGCAGCAGCAAATGCTGTGATGCTGGGTGGTGGCTATTTTAATCCGCTGAGAGGGTACATGAATCTCGTAGATGTTTTGAGTGTGGCGGAACGAATGCAAATGTACTCAGGATTGCTGTGGCCCACTCCAGTCATCAATCTGCTAAAGGTGGATTTAGTTTCCGAAGAAATCAAATCAGCCGGAAAAATCACACTTCGTGATCCTAATATTGAAGGGAATCCTGTAATTGCTATTCAGTCTGTTGATAATATCGAAACAATTAGCAAAGAACAGATCAGGATAGTTTCAGAACAAATTTATGGAACTTCATCTTTTGAGCATCCGGGAGTAGCTGAATTTGTTGACTCAGGAGATACGCTTATTTCAGGACCAATTGAAGTCCTGAACTATTCTTATTTTTCAACTGATTTTCCAGACACATTCAAAACTGCAGTGGAAATCAGAAATGAAATAAAAGAAAGAGGCTGGGAGTCAGTCGTTGCTTTTCAAACTCGAAACCCAATGCACCGTGCTCATGAAGAGCTTTGCAGAATGGCTCAAAAAGAGTTGAATGCAGATGGTATTCTGGTGCATATGCTGCTCGGCAAGCTGAAAAAAGGTGATATCCCGGCTGATGTACGGAATGCCTCAATCAGGAAAATGGTCGAACTTTATTTCCCAGAAAACACCGTGATGATTGCCGGATACGGTTTTGATATGCTTTATGCAGGACCAAGAGAAGCTGTTTTACACGCTATTTTTCGGCAAAATTCAGGTTGTTCTCACCTGATTGTGGGACGTGATCACGCAGGTGTTGGTGATTATTATGGAGCATTTGACTCACAAACTATTTTTGACAGATTACCGGATGGAGTATTACAGATTGAAATTTTTCGTGGTGATCACACGGTTTGGTGTCACAAGTGTGAGAAGGTAATGATGATGCGTGATTGTCCTCATGGTAAGGAAGATTATCTTCTACTCTCCGGCACAAGGGTTCGTGAAATACTAGCCAAGGGTAAGAATCTTCCTCCTGAGTTTTCTCGTCCGGAAGTTGCAGAAATTTTGTCAGAATATTACCAGACTTTGTAAAATCATGTTATTGATGATCCGAAACAGGAGCCTTAAAATTTGCCAAGGAAAGTGACTGAAAACAGTTTCACTCTCCTGAAAATCTTCTCATGGCAATGAGCATAGAAGTCTCAGAAATTTCTTAGACATTTGAATGAATGACATACGAGGAAATCCTTCCTTTGGATGAGTAAAAACTTATCCGCCTTTAAG
>JAKUUI010000170.1 GCA_022448485.1 SAR324 cluster bacterium | reverse complement strand
AATATTCAAAGCCGCCGATACTGTGATCGGTGTTAACCGTGGACTCGTCGTCATTGATTTGCTGCGGAGTCAAAAAACGTGGGGAACGTGTAACAAAATTACCTATTGCCCAATAAAGCAAGGCTCCGCAATAAAGCAAAAATGGTGAAAAACGGAATCCTTTGTCCAGATTGGTAAAAAATCGGATCTCCCGGATGGACGAAGGGTAAGAACGGAGAAGATGGTTGCGTGACATGCAGAGTTGTCGCACCAAGGGAAATTCGTAAGTTTCCATATATTTGATTCCACCCCAGACGAGATTAGAGGAATTTTGGCTGGTGGAACCGGCAAAATCGCCTTTGTCAACCAAAGCCACTTTAGCACCTCGTGCGGCAAGAGCAGTTGCGGCAGCTGCACCGTTAATGCCTCCACCGATGATCAGGACATCGAATGTTTTATTAGATATTCTTTCAATATTGTTATCTCTCAGGTTCATAAAATATTATAAAATGAATGCTTAACCAAATAAAAAGTCTGAAAAGAATAGCTGAGAATTAAACGTTTTGTTTACCTCCCCTAACAGAATAATTCTGAATCTGGGCCTAAGCCTCAGCAATATATTATTTCGACAATTGGAGAATTCTATATCCCGCTTAAAGTGCCAACCGACTGATGCAGTATTCAAATAATAAATTAAACCCACTTGAATACTGCGATTGCATAACCAATCGAGAAAACCATTGCCCCCCATATTGAAATATCTAAAAGCCCTAGCCACGCAATGTGAATAAAGCCGCTGCCGAGAAGTGTAATAAATAAACGGTCACCTCGAGTCGTGTCTAAGCCGAGGATACCATGTCTTGGATCTCCTCCGGGCTTGAAATACTCCCAGACTGCCATCAGGCATAAGAGCAATAAAATTACAATGAAAAAAACCGCTGTCGGCCAAGTCCATGCCATCCAGGATAAATCCATTTACACCCTTCCCAAGGCAAAGCCTTTTGCAATGTAGTTACGAACAAAATAGATCACAAAAGCCCCCGGAATAATGGTCAAAGTCCCTGCGGCTGAGAGTAACCCTAATTCATAACCAGCGGTACTGGCGGTGCGTGTCATGGTGGCGGCAATTGGTTTAGCGTCGACTGAAGTCAATGTTTTTGCCAGCAGCAACTCGACCCATGAAAACATGAAACAAAAGAAGGCGGCCACTCCAATTCCGGCCGCAATTGAAGGCAGGAAAATTTTTATGAAAAATCGCCAAAAAGAATATCCATCCACATATGCAGTTTCATCCAATTCCCTGGGAACACCTGACATGAATCCCTCCAGAATCCAAACTGCTAGTGGAATATTGAACAGGCAATGAGCCAACGCGACAGCAAGGTGTGTGTCAAAAAGCCCTGAAGCAGAATAAAGTTGAAAAAAGGGTAACGCAAAGACTGCCGGTGGAGCCATACGGTTTGTCAGCAACCAGAAGAAGACATGCTTGTCTCCAAGAAATTTATAACGAGAAAAAGCATAAGCCGCTGGAAGTGCCGCAGTTACAGATATAACTGTATTCATAACTACGTAACTTATTGAGTTTATGTAACCCTGATACCAAGTACGGTCGGTAAATATTTTTATGTAATTATCTAAAGTGAAATTCTGTGGCCAAAGTGAAAACGTACCAAGTATCTCATTGGTCGTTTTGAAAGACATATTGATTAACCAGTAAATAGGTAACATCAAAAAAATAATGTACAGCGTTGGTACTAGCCAAGTTATTCGTTTCATCGGGCCTCATTGCGCATCATTAATGTATAAAACACCCAACACATAAGCAAAACAATGAGAAAGTAAATCAAAGACATCGCTGCTGCTGGACCGAGATCAAATTGCCCTAACGCAATTTTGACTAGATCTGTGGATAAAAAAGTTGTGCTGTTGCCGGGACCTCCACCCGTTAATACAAATGGTTCTGTATAAATCATAAAGCTATCCATAAAGCGAAGCAGTATAGCGATCGTCAAGACATGTTTGATTTTGGGCAACTGGATATAACGGAAGATTTGCCATTTAGTGGCTGTATCAATTTGCGCCGCATGAAAAAATGCTTCCGGAATTGCGCTCAGCCCCGCATAACTCAATAAAACGACCAACGATGTCCAATGCCAAACATCCATAGCTATGACAGTGACCCAAGCTGAAATAGGTTGCTGAGTAAAGTTGTAATCAATCCCCATACTGTTGACAACATGCCCTAAAAAACCAATTTCCGGCAAGGCAAAAATATTCCACATTGCTCCCACAACATTCCACGGGATGAGTAAGGGTAGTGACATTAAAACCAAACACAATGTCGCTCCCAATCCTTTGCGAGGCATTGTCAGGGCAATCGCAATGCCTAATGGAATTTCTATCAGTAGAACGACGGAGGTAAAAATGATTTGCCGCGTCATGGAAGCATGGAACCGTTCTGAATGCAATACCTCCTCATACCACCTAAGGCCTTCCCAGAAGAAGACGTTATTGCCAAAAGTTTCCTGTACAGAATAATTGACAACTGTCATGAGAGGAATCACAGCATTGAAAGCAACCAGTAAAATTACCGGAAGAACCATGAACCAAGCTTTCTGATTATGGATGCGTTCAATCATGCAG
>JAKUUI010000017.1 GCA_022448485.1 SAR324 cluster bacterium | reverse complement strand
CGCGACCTCGAATTCAAGGCGATCCAGGAGAAACCGACATGTATTCAGGACAGCAATATGCACCACTGATGGATCTGGAGGTCAGATAATCAAGAATTTACTTTACCATATCCGCCTCCACCTGGGGTTTCTATGCGGATACGCTCGCCCGGTTCAGCACGAATTTCGTTTTTTCCACCTAGATGAACCTTGGTACCATCTTTACGAATGAAGAGGTTCATTCCACTTTTTCCGGACTCTCCACCGTTAAGTCCATAAGGCTGGTGAACCCTACGCTCTGAAAGTATGGCCGTATTGAGCGGTTCCAGAAATTCGACTTCACGAACAAGTCCGTCTCCACCCCTGAATTTTCCTGAGCCACCTGAATTTTTTCGGATGGAAAATTCACGCAACATCACTGGATAGCGTCTTTCCAGTATTTCCGGATCAGTGATGCGGGTATTTGTCATGTGAGTGTGAACTCCAGACTGTCCGTGCCAATCCGGACCAGCCCCAGCACCTCCTCCGATTGTTTCGTAATAGCCGAAATTCTCATTGCCAAAGGTAAAATTATTCATGCATCCCTGCGAAGCAGCACAGGCCCGAAATGCTTTGAGAATAACATCAGTGATGCGCTGAGAAGTCAGAACATTACCGCCGACTACTGCTGCATTTTCCGATGGAGCAAGCAAGGAACCTTCTTCTATAATCACCTCAATTGGATTTAAACAGCCTTGATTAAGAGGGATTTCCTGACCTATCAAACAGCGCAAACAGTACAAAATCGCTGAATGTGTCACCGCTCTCGGAGCATTAAGATTGCCCCAAAGTTCAGGGCCGGTTCCGGAAAAGTCAAAAATCGCACTACCTAATCGTTTATCAATAGTAAGATGCAGAACAATCTCACTGCCGTCATCAAGATAATCCATGGATTCGACTGTGTACTGCTGCACCGGAGCTTCTGGTTCGGCCAAACCTTTCCGTTCAGAAAGCGCTTTGAGCATATTCCGCACAGCCTCTTCAGCATTGGTTTGAATATGGTGCATGTAAGCTTGCACGACTTGCAGCGAATAATACTGCACCATTTCCAGTAGCAAATCGATTCCACGCTGATTGGCTGCAACTTGCGCTTTAAGGTCAGAAAGATTATCTGAAAGCAAACGGGTTCCACTAATTGCAGTTTCTCCGGGAGCACGTTTGATTTTACCGGGAGCTTGGAGCAAATCGATTATTCCGTCTTCATTGAAAATGCCGTTTTCCACCAGCTTAAAAGTTTTGATGCACACACCTTCCTCTTCGAGTTTACGGGAAAAGGGCGGCATCGACCCCGGAGAAATTCCTCCAATATCAGCATGATGACCTCGACTGGCGATGTAAAAAATCGGTTTTTCTTTTTTGGCACTGGGTTTTCCAGCCCAAACTGGAGTAATGATGGTAATGTCCGGAAGATGACTTCCACCGGCAATCGGATGGTTCGTCAGTAAAACATCACCTTCCCGAAGATTTTTTCCTTGAAGTTTTACCTGTTGTCTAACAGCTTCGCTCATTGCTCCCAGATGCACCGGTTGATGCGGCGCGTTAGCCACCAAGCCTCCCGTTTCATCAAAAATGGCACAGGAAAAATCAAGACGTTCTTTGATGTTGGTGGAAATAGCGGTGCGCTGCAGAGTGCGCCCCATTTGCTCGGCAATCGACATGAATAGATTGCCAAAAATAGAAATTTGCACTGGATCGGCTTGAGTACCTATTTCACGATAGGTTTTGGTTTCAACTGTCAAAACCACGTCACCTAATTCCGTAATTTCTGCGTAACATCCTGGTTCAACAAGGATAGTTGACGTATCCTGCATCACTATCGCCGGTCCTTGTAAACGCTGTCCGGCACCCAGTTTTTCCAAGTGATAAATCGGAGTTTCATGCCAGCTGCAGACATCAGAACTTTCGGCCATGAAATAACAACGGGTCTGACCTTCAACTTTCGGAGTCTTGGATTTTTGTGCCAGCGGAAATTTTTGCAATCCTGGAGACTTTGCCACCGCTCTTACACGCAAATCATCAACAATGATCTCCCGCCCCGTCAAATCAAAGCCAAATTCCCTGCGGTACGTTTCCCGGAATGCATCTACATAGTCCGGTAATTGTTCAACGTTCGACTGCAATTCCGGACTTGATTCGAAAATGCCAAGCCCACAATTCGTAATTCCCAATTCGTATTTCACCATTGACTCTGGTTCTGGAATCATCAAAGCCGTGTCTGTTCCCTGATAACGCAAATTGAGATAAGGCTTTATTTCGATCTGCTCAGCTTTATGTCCTTGGTTAATCAATTCTTTTTTTGCTTCCTGCGCTAAAGTATCCAGATTGATTAAGAGATTTTTGAGTACATTGTTCTGTTTGCTTTCCGGCAACGCCTGTGCAGAAGGTTCCTGTTTCTCAACTACAATGTCTGCGAGGCCCATGCCGTAAGCCGAAAGGATACCGGCAAAACGGTGGATGAATATTTTCGAAATGCCCAATTCTCGGGCAATCGCACATGCGTGTTGACCGCCGGCACCTCCGAAACAAGCTAAAGCATGTTCCTTAATATCGAAACCGCGCATCACCGAAATTTCACGGATGGGGCGTACCATAACTTCGTTAGCAACGCGCAAAAACCCAAGAGCAACTTCTTCCAAAGTCATTTCTGCCGGAAGCTGTCGTTTTTTAGAATAGTCATTGATTTCAGCAGTTAATTTTTGAAAAGCGACACGAGAGGCTTCGACATCAAGGGCTTCGTTTTCGTTCGGTCCAAAAATTTTTGGAAAGTATTCCGGATGCAGACGACCCAGCACCAAATTTGCGTCAGTTACTGCCAGATGTCCACCTTTGCGGTAGCAAACCGGACCAGGATGGGCTCCGGCAGATTCCGGACCAACCTCGAATAATCCGTTGCGAAAAAACAGTCGTGAACCTCCTCCGGCGGCCACGGTTTTGATGTGCATTTGCGGAGCCTGGATACGCACTCCGGCAGTTTCTGTTTCATGAACAAGTTCGTAATCGTCACCGTAACGTGAAACATCTGTCGAGGTACCGCCCATGTCAAAACCAATAACTGGTAGTTGCTTGCCGGTGCTTGCCGGTGCTTGGCTGGAATTCTTAATTTCCGTGTTTTGTGTCGAAATTGAAGTAGTCATGGCGTAACCAACCACACCTCCGGCGGGTCCGGACAAAATAGCATTGCTGCCCTTAAAATTTCCTGAATCGATCAAACCGCCGTCGGACTGCATGAACAGCAGTTGTGAGTTTGCCAAATTATCTGAAAATCCGGAGCGGAAACTACTCAGATAATTGCGTATGTGAGGAGTGAGGTACGCATCCACAGTCGTCGTATCACCGCGCGCCACCATTTTAACCATCGGCATAACTTGATGCGAAAGTGAAATTTGCTCAAATCCAATTTCACGGGCAATTTCACCGATTTGCAGTTCATGTTCCGGGAATGCGTAAGCGTGTAAAAACACTACTGCCACAGCCCGAACTCCTTGTTTAAAAACTGCTGCAAGCTGCTGGTGTACTGTATCCAAATCCGGCTTTGCCAAAACTTCGAATTTTTCTCCAGTCGTTCCTTCTACAATGTCAAAACCTGAAACCTGATCCCTACCCTCTGAAACCCGTTTCCTGTCCCATGAATCCTTGAAGATCCGCACACGCTCATCAACTTCAATCACTTTTTCATAAAGTAAGTCGAGTTTCCGGATTTCCAGATCAAAAATTTTGGGTCGGCTCTGATTCCCAATTTGCAGCAAATCTCGAAATCCCTTCGTCGTAATCAGTAAAGTTCTTGCACCTTTGCGTTCTAAAAGCGCGTTAGTCGCCACGGTGGTTCCCATGCGAATCCACTCAATATTTTCTGCAGAAAAACTTGCCTTAGGAAAGGATTGCCCGGTAACTGATTCGAGTATACGGCGAATGCCTTCGCGCGGCGCATCAGGATAATTTTGTGGATCTTCGGAAAGTAATTTCACCACCTGGAAACCGGGTTCACCGGGAACTTCCGCATAAACATCTGTGAAGGTGCCTCCACGGTCGATTGAAAAACGAAAAGAAAGGGGAGTCATGCGATCAGCCAGAAAATAGGAACCCATACCACATTGAGTGGGTTGTGCAATGCAAATTTAGATTAGGAATACCCCCAAATTTTTTCGGTGCTATTCTTAAAGTCAGAACTACTCGATCTGGCAGAGACCCGAGAATAAAGGGATTACTATTTAATAATATCACTTTCAATTTTTTTGGCAGTATTACAGGATAGACTGGACAAATAAGCGAATGAACGGCCAGCAAAAGCAGACAAAAATCTTGTTTATCCTGTAATCATGTATAAATTTTTTTAATGTGACATTGTCAAAATTAAAGAGGAGACCACTTCATTTTCAAGCCAGAAAAATAGAATGTAATTTCTGGAAAAATGGTCAGCAATGCAGTGGACAAAATCATAAAAAGAAAAAATGGAAAGGTAGCTTTGGCAATGGTACCACATCCCCGACCATCTTGGAGGGTGTACTCAGGTTAAACAAATACATCAATTTAATCTACTAATCACTACTTCACACACCGCACATGGTCGTATAAGCTGACGAGTGTTTCTGCACTACTTTTCTATTTCGAATCAAAATACTCTAGTCCTCGTTCTTCCAACGTTCCATCATTTCACTGATCAATTCCAATTGTGTCAGCAGAGTTTCCTGTCTTTCTCGGGTAATTTCCCGCCAGTTTTCTGCAATTTTCTCCTGGACTTCCCTGAGTTTTATTTCAGTTTTTGAGGAGTCCGCTGAATCCAGAGAGGTAACCGCAGGCTGCAGTTGCCCATATTGTGAGCTTTTTTCACGATGCAGCATTTCATGATAATTCCAGCCGAAGAGAGAAGAAATGCGTTTCAGTAAATCCTGATCCGGTATCACATCTCCGGCTTCAATCTGCTCATAATATTTAGGGTTGACTTGCAGCAAAAGGGAAATCCCCTCCACATTCTGATCTGCTCTAATTCTCGCCTGCTGAATTTGCTCGTGCAGAGAAACTGGTGCAGGAATATCCGTTATTTCCGGCAGTTCAATCTTCGGAAGTCGTGCCTGAATTTCACTGGCAGTTAGTGGAGGCTGCCGTGTGCCATACAGAACTGTACTTTGTCTGCTGATTTTTTGTTGTATTTGTTTGTAGTTCCAACCAAACAGGGAGCATAATTTACGCAGCAAGTCATCAGGAGGAATGAGATCTGCTTCCAACTCTTCATAATAATCCGGAGACACGCCTAGTAAGGTAGCTATTCCCCGTGCATCCTGCTTGGCTTTGATGCGGGCTTCCCGAATCATTCTGGCAAAAGGAGGTACGCTGATTTTAGATGGAGTTTCCTCTGTTAAAGAAGATTCAGGTTTTTCCGGATAATTTTGTCCGAGTTTAACAGATGGAGTTTTGTCTGCAAGCCGTTTGATGTCCCGATAATTCCATTCAAAGAGCGCACAAAGCCGCTGAAGAATGTCATCCGGAGGAATCCAATCTTCCTCCAGCTGAGCAAATTCATCCGGCTCCATCTGCATCAGCAACGCCAAACCTTCAATACTCTGGCCAATGTCTTCACGGAATTCGCGAATCATTTCGTTAAGTTTGGACATTGTTAACTACTGAATTTACAACTGAGTGATTTGAGAAAATTCACGCAATTACCGCCCTTGTACGTCCAGAACCTTAGTATGCCGCTTCAAGGTTCTAAAAATTATATAGGCTGCAAGAGTAGCCCAGAACAGATTATTCCACATGGGTACGGTATAGAGTCTCTGAACAACCAGATAATTGCCGATCAGATCAAGAACTGTAAAACAAAAAACGAGTGCAAAGAGACTCGAATATTCTCTGCGTAAGATGTTTTTGAAGGAAAATTCCAAAGAGGGACTATCCCATTTAGAAAAATCAGGAAAGAAGCCTGGTGTAGCTGCTGACCATTTTTCAAAGTCATCCCCAAACTTACCCCTGAGAAAATCTTCTTCTGCCACCATTATTCGCTCGTAATAAAGGGCAAATGCCAATGTGTAAATCACGGGCATCCACCAGGAAAACGGAAACAGGGAAATTCCAAGTCCCATTATGTAGTTTCCCAGATAAAGCGGGTGTCTCACAACAGAGTACCATCCGCTAATATTTAGGACATCTGCAACTTGTTCCCTCGTATTCCTTCCGGAAGTGTTTTTCGGAGTGTATCCTACAACAAGAATTCTGAAAAACAAACCCACTAATCCGACGACCAAACTGAATAAACCCCAGGTTGTCGTCATCTCCCGGCTTCCTCCCACATATTCATATTCGGCCATTGCAGGAATGAAAATCAAAATGATGATAATGGGGAAATAACTCCTCCAACGAAACAGCCAGTATCCTGTGGAAACAAGTTTTTTTTCAAGCTTCATTCAGAGACTCCTCAAAGTTTGTTATTAATATATTTCCAAAATTACAACTGAGATCAGTAAACAGTTTATGAGACAGTTATTTCTGATAATGCAATGATTCTTCCAGCAATAATTGTCCCTGCTACTACATCTGTTCCAGACTGGCCAGGTGACAAAATAATGCAAATCAATTGGTTTTACTGTGACAAATTTTTTCATAAGGTAAAAGGCATAACTCTTGGATTCACTTTCGCTGGGGATGTTTACAAAATTCAAGGCATACTAAAGTTTTTTATGTTCTCAGTTTAGGTATATGAAAATAAAAGGATTATTAGTTTTATTATCAGCTTTACTAGTTTTTTTCAGCTGGAGAAGTTCAACTAATGCCGGCACAAAAAACTCCGGCCTTGGTCCATTGGAAATTCGCCCCCAATTTTTGGTAAATCAGCAATTTTTAGCCATGTCTCCCGGCAACACCTTAACTCTAAAAGATGGTGAATCAAAACTGTCTTTTAGTATCGAGATCGCAAATACCTTTGTTAACACTCAGGGTCCGACTGAACAAATCACAAAAAAAGAAGTGGCCCGCGGCTTAACCGTAGCTGACTTTTTGGACAAAGACGGAAAAACAGTCACTGGATTCAGTTTGTATCTGGACGCAGAAAGCAAGCGTAAAAAGTTTAAATACCGCTACGGAATATCGGATTCATTAGAACTAAAACTCGAATTGCCATTCTTATCTTTGGATGGCGGTTTCATGGATAGTTCCATTGAAAGTGTGCATAGCATGATTGGTATTTCAAATTTCAAAAGAGGTGGAGCTTATCGTGCTCTTTCTGAGCGCAACCAATATGCCTATTATGTGGTACAAGATGGAAAATTTATCTTCGCCAGTACCAAGCAGATATACAATGTGCGAGGTGAACCAACCATGGGACTGAAATGGAATTTTTCTGAAGGCGGAAAGGTCATGCCTGCTGCTACTTTGAAATTATCCTATAAATTTGCCAATACTGACAGAAGCGGAGAACAACAATTAATTCGCAGTGGCGGTGTAGATTGGGGGTACTACCTAATTCTGTCAAAAGGATTCGATAATTGGATAGTTTATTTTGGCGATGGAAAAACCAGAATCGGCCAAAATCGAGGATTTGCATCTTCCCTGAGCCACCGGTTCATGTCTCTGGAGTACCTAATTGAAGAGGGAGAATCATTTGTTTTCCAAACTGTCTCGCAAAGCAGCATCTTTCCGAAAACAGAAGCCAGCTCTCGCTCTACAAATGGAGAAAACCAGGAACAGCGAAACTCAAACTTGAGTGTTCCTACCAGTGTTTCTGCATTCGGCTACAAATTTACCTCTGGTTCACTATTTTGGGAAGCTGGTTTCATACAGGATTACAACAATTTTGGCAATGAAACAGATTTTGTATTATTTTGGGAAATGGGGGTTCATTGGTGAAAAATTTTGTCAAACTTCTCTTGTGCGGAATGTGTTTGCTTTTCTGTGCATCAACAGGATGGGGTGTGGAGCAAACTGTGGTTTATCTAGCAGTTCAAAACGGACAGCAAGATACCGGAAGTCCGGCACCCGGAGTGGGACGTATGGACTCATACTTAAACTCTTTGGAGGCTAAACATGGTGCATTGAAGGAAAACCGGCAGGTTAATCTAAAAATTATATCTTTCGACTTTTACAAGACAACCGGATCAGTTGCCAGTGGATTTGGGATGGAGGTCCATAGCTACGAAAAAAAATATACTTTTGAAAACGATAGTTCACAAGTCAATCTTTCTGCTGTGGGGCTGTTGTACGGACTGAATTTTTATTATCGGGGAGATTTTTGGTTTCCCTTCATAGGTTTTGGTACAGGGAATTATTCAGCAAAAGTGAAAGAGGAATTAACAACAGGAAGTAACACAACTTCTGGTACCATTTTCGGACAGGTTGACAATCCATTTTATTACAAATTCGGTGTCCGAATTCCTTTTAATGGATTGGGTATTGTCTTCACTCAACAATACACCTCCGCCGATTTTCAAGTCCCCACGGAAGACAAACCGCTTTCACTCGGCGGTACAGCTTCATTTATCGGCTTCTATTATGGCTTTTAATTCAAGACTGACCATGAATTACAGAAACAAACTCCTGATAATAAGGCTTCCTAAATTCGCTAAACAGGCGTTCCAGTTCAGACAACGGTTCCGGATGATCGTCAACCCGTAAATTGCACCACGTGAAGGGCTGATGCCGAACCGTCAGCAAGGCTGCAGATTGCTTGCCTCGACGATCACCTCCGGCCTGTTCTCCCGCTTGCAGTGCTTTGAGCAGTTTCTCTTCTAAAGGCAAGTCTGTATTTTTCAGCAAAGATTCCACACAAGTTTCCACCACTTCCAGCCCGGTCAGCATATTCCCAGCCACGCTATAATTTTCTCCGCATTGATGTCCTGCCCATTTTTTCGTTTGCTTTCCGCTCCAAGCCCATGATCTTCCGGACGCGTCCAAACCGTGTAATTGGCGCAAACCCGCTTCCGGATCTTCTGCCAAAACTGTTTTCAACGCTTGTTCAATGTTTTTTCCGGAAGCCAGTTGCTCCAATCCAGACAGTCCAAGATGCGGATTGGTGGAAGCTTGAACGGCAACGGCACCCACTCCGGAGCGCAAATGCGGAACCAATGCTCCGACCGCAAAATGTTTGGTCGCTACTGCAATGCCGAAACTGTTTTCTTCGGAATCCCTCAGAACAATGGAAAACGTCATCGAAAGATTTCAATCGTGTTTTTGAAACAAAAGGCAAATTAAGCTAAAGCTCAACAACCGTAGTATAGTAGGTCTTAATATTTTTTTGGAGAATTTAATAAGGCAGGAAAAAATGAGGGCCAAAAGGCCCTCATTATATTTGGGAATTACCGCTTCATGTTGATCAGGTCTTGAATCATCTCATCAGAAGTAGTCACTGTTTTAGCACTTGCTTGAAAGGCACGTTGCGTCTCAACCATATTGACAAATTCCTCAGAGAGATCAACGTTTGACTGCTCCAGACTTTGACTGCGAATTTCTCCCAGCCCTGCAGTACCAGCCTCACCTGTCACTTTCTTCCCGGAACCTAAGGTTTCAACAAGCATATTATCACCGACTTGAGCAAGTTTCCCAGGATTGTCAAATTTTGTCAAAACGATTCTGCCAATCGCACGAGTGTATCCGGCATCAAACACTCCGTTCACAGTTCCATTGTCTTGCAAGTAAATACTCTCCAAATTTCCAGAAGGGTTGCCGTCTGCACTGGTTCGAATCACATTGTAATGCCCTGCAAACTGAGTAATACCATCCAACCCTGTTCTAGGATCTCTGGGATCATCAGGATTATAACCCTCTCCGAGATGCACTCCAAGAACTATCGGAGTCCCACCACCGAAAGAAACAGCAAATTGTGGAACTCCTGTGTCAGGATCCACAGGCTGTGGAATTAATCGAGGTGGTCCGGCAGGCAAAGGCTGACCATCCGGCCCAACTCCTCCAGGCTGTGCTTCAAAAGAACCACCTGTCGTGGCAATTAATTTCCCATCATCAGTAAACTGCATGAATCCACCGCCGACTGCGATCATTACTCCCGGGACCTGTCCCAAAGAAGCTCCATCAAACATCAAATAGTATTCCCACTGATTGCTGACACCAGTTCCCGCGATTGGTTGACCAGTAGCAGGATCAATTTGTTCCGGAAGGTCCGGCCGTTTTCTCATGGCAATTGTTGCAGCGTGAGAGTTACCCAGTGCATCATAAACAGTGGTTGATGTCGCAAAATTGTACATGCTGTCCAGTACATTGCTTGGATCCACAGGGATATCTTTGACGGTTGCATTCGCATCAAGGTTTGCGGCAATCTTAATACCGGTTCCTCTTTGTCCGGTCCCTGTTGGTTGAGGAGCATCAACAAGACCTAAAACTTTAAGCGATCCTGGAATTCCTTTGCTCTCATTGGTAAGTCGATCCACTTGCAAAGCCTGCACAAGCCCTCCACGCAGGGTAGTAAGATAACCTTCTTTATTATATGAAAACTCTCCATTACGAGTGTATACCTCTGTGCCAGTAACAGGATTAACTATAGTAAAAAAACCACCGCCGGCAATTGCCATATCCGTGCTAATGGACGTGTTTTCAAATGCACCCTGTGAAGAGTCCATTTCCACTCCACCAATTGATACACCATTACTGGCCTTTGTAACTGCTGAACCTTGTGGCCATGAATTTCCCATTAAGTCTTCAAAAGCAACATCGTTGCTTTTGTAACCAAAGGTATTGACGTTGGCAATGTTATTACCAATAATCTGCATGGATTTGCCATGGGTTTTTACCCCGCTGGCTCCAGTATTCAATGATCCTAGTAACGCCATTTTATTTCTCCTTAAGCTGAATTAGAAAACATACCAGGCGACACAGTCCATTGTTTCGCATAGATATTATTACAAAAATGAATAGTTTGAAACTAATCGTTCACAACTGAACTTGCGTGTTCAGCCGGTCTTAATCAGAACTTCTGGAACTCCAGACAGGATTTTTTCGGGTCATCAGTTCTGTTCGTGCTGGAAGAGGCACTGCATCTTGATACCGCAATTTTGATTTATTACCTAAACCAACCATTTCATTAGCAGGAACCCACTCGCCATTGATTTTCAACAGAGAGTCACTACCATCAAATCGAACCATAGATACTTGTCCGGATTTCGTCAGTGTAACACCAATCTCTTCACCTCCATCAGTTCTTGCAAACACGTTGAAGCTATAATTTCCGTCCGGCAATACATCTCCGTCATTGTCACGCCCATCCCAGGAAAATTCATGAACGCCCTGTGCTCTGCTTTCAAGGTTGACCTCACGTATCATTTCTCCAGTGGAATCATGTACAAGGAGCATTACCCGGTCGGCACTTCCGTCCAACTTATAAGTGACCGGAATAGTATCTCCGTTTTTCAAAGGAATCTTTCTTGCGCCAACTTCCACATCTTTATCCAACAAACTGCCGGCGGTAGCCTTGGCGATGTGCTGCTGAATTGCCATCATTTTAGCTGTCTGACTATTGAGGTTCTGTAGTTGTTCCACCGTACCCATCGAAGCCAATTGCTGCATCATGCCCGCTGAATCCATTGGATCAAGAGGATCCTGATTAGACATTTGAGTCATCAGCAAATTCAGGAAATCTTGTTTCCCCAGTTCTTTGCCGTCATTACTACTTTTTGAAGCACGGTTGCGCAAGCTTGTCGCACTGACTTGCAGTGCCTGTTCAACGTTGTTTCCGGTATTCATAGTTTACCTTTTTTCAGACGTATAGATTGAGGCCAGAATCGGTCCTGTGCCTCACATGTGGTGTTTCTTCCAATGATGATATTTCTTCTTTTTTCCCTCTCTTTGAAGAAAACATTTCTTCTTCAAATTCAAAATGTTCACGGTCACCGCTATATTGGGAATCACGTTCGTTAATATCAACGTTTAGAGCTAAATCCTGATAAGAAAATTCCTGATCCAAAAATCTGCTACGGAGAGAATCAAATCCGGATTCTACCATTTGTTTTGCCAGTGGATTGTCAACACGCATATCTATCGAGAGACCCCCGCCGGATTGCCGGACTTTCAAAGTAATGTGCCCCAATTCCTCCGGATGCAAACGAAGCGTCATTTCTTCAACGCCGTTGCCGCGCAATATCCTTACTCGATTCACCACCTGATCCATGTCAAACGGAAGGTCGGCGCCACGCACTGTTTCGGTTACAGTACTGGCGGCTTCACCTGGTTTGATAATCGAGGTGCCGGAAAGCTCTGAAACAGCATTAATTCCCTGGGGAGATACCAAGTCTACGGTAGATTTGGCATTGCTGGAAAGTTGAGTTTCTTTAGATGCCAGTTTCCTGAACTGATTCAAAGGCTGTGTGGATACCTTTTCAGAAATATCTCTCGAATTCTCAACACCCGTCATTTGGAAGCCTGCTTTTGCTTTTACTCCACCTTCAATCCCTTCTGCTGCTTTGATCTTCTCTGTGGCCTGTGAGACGTCAGCAGTTTTTATTTTTACTCCACCTTCAATTTCTTCTGCTGCTTTGGATGCCAAGGCTTCGGTCATTTTAATTCTGTCTACAATTTGCTGACTCGCCGCTGCTTTAAGATTTTCCACAGGCAGAATGGTTTCCTTTCCAGAAATATCTCTCGAATTCTCAACACCAGTCATTTGGAAGCCTGCTTTTGCCTTTACTCCACTCTCAATCCCTTCTGCTGCTTTGATCTTCTCTGTGGCCTGTGAGACGTCAGCAGTTTTTATTTTTACTCCACCTTCAATTTCTTCTGCTGCTTTGGATGCCAAGGCTTCGGTCATTTTAATTCTGTCTACAACTTGAAAACTTTCCTTTGCTTTAAGCTTTTCTTCGGTCCGCAGTACTTCTTCAGGTTCAATTTTTACTAAATTCTCTTCTACTGGTTTTTCAGTCTCTTGCGCATTCTCTTGTAATCCTTGAGGGAATACAGTTTGCGGTTCCTTTCGAGGACGTCCTTCCTGGTTCTCCTGAATCGGTTTAAGATCCTGTACAACCGAATTTCTTTCCTGGACGTGAACTGGTTGGCCAGTATTTTTTTGCAGGACAGTTTGTAAATCATCTGTTGAAAATTCAGCATCTCCTTCTAGCTCAACAGGCAAGCTAGTATTTTTCTGTAAGACAGTCTGCAGATCATCTCCTGTAAAATCAGAATCAACTTCCGTAGGCTTTACCCTATGAAATACTGTCTGCAGCAATGTTTCCTGATTTTCCTGAGCAGGCCCCTGTAAAAAAGATTGGAGCCCCGTTTCGGCCACACCCTTAACTGGTAGATTCTGAAAATTGCTTTCTTCCGTGATAACTCTGGGATCAAGCACCTCAATCATTTCTTGTGCTACAGTTGTTGATTTTTTCAAAACTTGTGACTGAACTGAAAGAGAATCTTCGTCCCAAAGATTGTCCTTCATAATTTCAGAGGGAATGGCTGCATAATCTATTTCACCAAAATTTTCTTTGACAACTTCCGGGTCAACTTGATTTTGAGTAAAAATGGCTGAAGCCAGTGAAGCATTCAAATCGTCCTCTTCAAGGAATTCCCCAAGCGAACTTTCATCGAGAGGATGTTCTGCTATAATTTCTTCCAAGGCAGCATCAAACATTCTTTCTTCCCCGGTTTCTCCGGAATCCACATCCAATTCACCTGCAACAATTACCTCATCCGTAGTCGGAAGGACTGCTTTTTGACCTATTGATTCCATCATTACAATCTCAATTTTTTCTGGTTATATCTTTAATCAAGCTGGCAGATTCTTCTGCCGTCATACTGGAAAGCACTAGTGATGCTTGTTTTTCTTTCATCTGCTTCAGGATGTTCACAGCAATTGTGCGATCAAGTTTTGATATTGACTGCGCTGCGGTTACCGCATCCATTTTTGAATATAATGCAACAGCTTTTTCAAGTTGCTTGTTATCTTGAGTTTTCTTTTTCTTGATATTCCTTTCAATCTCCCGTTGGAGTTTTTCTAACCGGGTAATTTGACGTTGAATATCTTCTTGCAAAGTTTTGAGCTGCCCTTCTCTCCGGTCCAACTCCATTGCTCTCAAACGTAACCGCTCTTGCTGCTCGGCAAGTCTGGTCAAAATCTTCTTTTCGCTCTCTGTAAACTTATGAGCTTTCTTTGCCTTTTTTCCGGCTTCTGGTTCTAATGCACAAAATTCAAGTCCATAATCTGCACAGAGAGATCCGACGGATTGTTTAATTTCGTCGATGGTGGTTGGTATGCTATAAGCGGGCCTTGCCATCATGACAAATCCAAATAATAAATATAAATATTTGAATTCGTTAATAAAATTTAATAATTTATTCATGACATTCCTGTAGTTTTTCAATAATGATAAGAATGAAAATTGCTTAAGATTAGGCAAAATTTATATAATTTTAAGAATGCCTTAGATAATTCTGGGCAATTTCATCCGCCTCTAAACGTTCCAAACGTTCCGTTTCATCTCTAAATTTTTTAATTTCTTTTTCCTTAAGAATCTCCAGCACACGTTTCTTTTGGGTTGCTTGGGTCAGTTCATGACGTTTCAGTTCCACAACTTCCAGTTGCTCGTTCAGTTGATCTTGCGTGAGTTCCAATTGCTGTTCTATTCTTTGCTGAAACTGCCCCCCCATTAACAACTGGTTAATTGTCACATCATGTGCTTTCGCTTCATCTAATTCATTGTTATAATTGTTTAAAGCATCCTGCATCAATTGTTTTCTGTCACGGTACTGCTGTTCCAACTGCACCTGTTCCGCAAGTGCTTTCTGGTAGAGTTTTTCAAGTCGCTCCCGGACTTTTAAAGCTGTTTCCAGACGAAAACGCTTCATGTTTCGATCATGAGTTGAGGTTTAAATTCAGCTGTGAATATTCTATCTGCAATCAACTGGATCCAATTTACGGAATTATTTGCAACCAGACTGCGGACCATCAGTCACTTGCCGTCGATAAAAGAGTTTTTTTCGTAGTGCAATATCCCTGCAAAATCATCAATGATAATTAGAATAAGGATATTAATCAGGAGGTTTGGGGCAGGGTATGTAAATGATATAGTGTAACCGCAGCAGCATTGCTCACATTTAGTGACGAGACCAACGGATTTCCCGGAATGCGCACCAGCCAGTCACAATGCTTGCGGATGAGACGACGAATTCCACGTCCTTCGTTCCCCATTACAATAATTAGCGGTCGGTCACATGTGAGGTTAGCCAAGCTGTCCGGAGATTCTCCATCCAAACCAACCACCCAGAAACCTTTATTTTTTCGTTCTTGAAGAAACCTGGCGAGGTTGGTAACGGAAATAACAGGGAACCACTCTGCAACTCCTGCAGAAGCTTTGGAAACAACTGGAGTTAGGCTGGAAGAGTGATCTCGTGGAACAACGACTGCACTGACGTCATAAAATCCACAGGTTCGAAGAATAGCACCCAGATTATGCGGATCTTCAATTTGATCGAGCACAACAATAATTGGATGCCTGCCTTCAGTCGATTGTGGAAGATCTAAGATGGAGGAAAAAGGCAGAAAGCTGCAGCGTAGTGCAACACCCTGATGGACGGTATCTGGACACATTTCGGTCAATTGAGTTACTGAAACTTCGCTGACCGGAATTTGACTTTTTTCGGCAAGCATCCGGATTTCTTTCAAGCGTGTGGAAGAATCTGCATTCCTTTTTAGATAAAGTCGCTCAAACAGACGTTTCCTCTGCAGTAAAGCTCCAGAGACAGGCTGGGTGCCATAAAGCAGTTCGCCTCGACCTTTGAGCTTTGAATCTTGTTTCTTAGGCATTATTTGAAATCTGTTCCAGTGCAATTTGTAATGCAGGATATTCATGGGCCACAGGAAAATCCGGATGTTCTGCTACGATTTTTTTAGTGGGGCGGAAGAATACGCCTTGATCTGCCTCTTGCAGCATACTGATGTCATTGTAGGAATCACCTACCGCAACTGTATAATAATTCATTTCTTTAAAAGCTTTTACCGCATACCGTTTTTGGTCTTTTTGTCGCAGGCAATAATCAACAATTCGCATATCATCATCCAGTTTCAATGAATGACAAAGCACGGTTGGATATTGCAGTTTATGCAGCAAGGGCTCAACAAATTCACGGAAAGTATCTGAGAGAATTATCACTTCATTTCGTTGTCTCAACCAAGTTAAAAATTCAAATGCACCTTCCAGCGGTTTCATTTGTTTCACTACCTTATGAATATCCCTGAGAGTCAGATTGAACTGATCACAAATTTTCAAACGGTAGCGCATCAATTCGTCATAATCGGCAATATCACGAGTCGTCAATTCCAGCTCTTCAATGTTACTAAGCTGCGCAAGTCCTTTCCAGATTTCCGGAATCAAAACTCCTTCAAAATCAAGACAGACGACCGTCATTTTTTTTGTGCTGATCATCTATATTTATCCAGATAAGGAAAATTTTTTAAACGATTTTACAATAAATATCGTCAACGAAAAGTGGGGTTTCCGTTAGAAGTTCTTCAAATGCAGCGTCCACCATCAACTTCCATGCAAGTTCCTGTCACCATTTCAGCTTCATCAGAACACAAAAAAAGCGCAGCATTTGCCATATCTTCCGGTTGACTTAAACGCCCCCATGGAATACTGGAAACAAATTGCTTCCGTTTTTCCGGAGTGTCTTCTCCCATAAAAAGATGCAGCATTCCAGTTTCACCAGCCACAGGATTGATGGCGTTGACACGAATTTTTTCCGGAGCCAACTCAATCGCCATGGCTTTAGTCGCCGCGATCATTGCACCTTTGGAAGTGTTGTACCACGCCAGCCCCGGACGTGGACGTACACCTGCCGTTGAGGCGACATTCAAAATCACTCCGGAACCTTGCTTCTTCATCAACGGAACTATATGTTTTGCCGTCAGAAAAACAGACTTTACATTGACCGCTAAAATATGGTCAAATTCTTCCTCGCTGACTTCCGTCATTAGTTTATTGCGATGGGTGGTTCCGGCGTTATTAACCAAAATATCCAAACGACCATACTGCTCCACCGTCAGCTGAATCATGGCTGACACATCCGTGTTTTGGCTGACATCCGCAACAATAGCAATTGCATTCTCTCCAATTTCCTCTGCGACCATTTCCGCAGCTTCCTGATTAATATCAGCAACAACGACCTTTGCACCTTCTTCGACAAAACGACTAGCGATACCCCGTCCGAATCCTGAACCGGCTCCTGTCACAAGGGAAATTTTGTTGTTTAGACGCATCTTATTTTCCGTGTTGAATGGCAATAGTTTTGGTAACAGAAAATCCGTAAAGTGCTTCAAATCCCTTTTCACGTCCGTGACCGCTGAGTTTGACCCCTCCAAAAGGCAATTCCACACCTCCTCCTGCACCGTAATTGTTGATGAAGACTTGTCCGGATTTGAGTTTTTTGGCCATACGGAATTGCCGCGCGCCGTCTTTTGTCCAGATTCCGGAGACTAAACCAAAAGGTGTTCCGTTGGCCAATTCCACCGCTTCATCCTCATCTTGAAAAGGCATAACCGCCAAAACCGGTCCGAACAATTCTACCTGAGCCACCACATGATCTGGAGGCACATCCCGGATTAACATTGGTTTTACATAATTCCCTCCGGAAGGTGCATCATACACAATTTCCCCCTCAGCAGCAAAATTCAACCCATCCGCTTTTGCTTGTTCTAAATATTTTTCCAAGCGTACTTGTTGTTCCGGACTGATGAGCGGACCGCAATCCAAATCCCTGAAAGCCGGGCCAGCTTGAAGCAGGGTAAATTCTTCTGCAAGCCGCAATGTCAAATTTTCATAAATCGACTGCTCCACCAAAACCCGACTTGCCGCAGAACAAGTTTGTCCGCAATTTTGAATGCTGGCGTTAACCAGAAAAGGCAAAGCCTTGTCCAAATCTGCATCGGAAAATACGACTTGAGGAGATTTTCCTCCGAGTTCCAAAGTGACTGGAACTGCATTTTTTGCAGCGGCTTGCTGTACCAATGCTCCGACTTCAGTGGATCCGGTGAATGAAAGGTGATGGACTCCGGAATGATTGATAAGCACGTCTCCGGCTTCTTCACCAAGTCCAGTAACAATGTTGAAAACTCCCGGAGGGAATCCTGCTTGAGTTGCCAATTCTCCAACCATCAATGCGGTTTGTGATGCTTCTTCACCGGGTTTGAGCACACAGGCATTGCCCATTGTCAAGGCTCCGCCAACTGTTCGCCCGATGATTTGGAGCGGATAGTTCCAAGGAATGACGTGTCCGGTAACTCCATGCGGTTCCCTGAATGTCAGCACTGTGTAGCCGTCCAGATATGGAATGGTTTCGCCGTGTACTTTGTCAGCGGCGCCGCCGTAAAATTCAAAATATCGGGCACAGGCCTTGACATCCATACGTGCCTGACGCAATGGTTTTCCCACATCGCGCGCTTCCATTTCAGTCAGTTCGTCTTCATGCAGCAAAATCAGCACACTCAGTTTTTGCAGCAAACGTCCCCGCTCCACAGGAATCAACTTACCCCATTCGCCGTCCACTGCATTTTGCGCAGACAGAACGGCACGCTCAATATCCACCGCTGAACCTCTGGCAATTCGCCCATATTCGCTACCGTCACTGGGGTCAATCACAGGTAAAGTCTCTCCGGAATCCGGAGTTTGCCATGCTCCGTTGATGAGGATTTTTCCTTCAAAATTTTGCATAACCTCTTCTCAAATTATTTTTTGTTTATCTGCTGCATTGCCTCCAGCCTGGCAATCAAACTTGAGGTGTCCCAGCGGCTTCCTCCTAGAGCCTGCACTTCCGAATAAAACTGGTCTACCAAAGCCGCAACCGGCAAATGAGCTTTGTTCGCGCGGGCTTCCTCAAGAGCAATCCCCAAATCTTTGCGCATCCAATCTACAGCAAAGCCGTAATCGAATTTTCCTTCATTCATCGTCTTGTAACGATTTTCCATTTGCCAAGATTGGGCTGCTCCTTTGGAAATAGTCTCAATCACGGATTCCACATCCAGACCGACCACTTTGGCAAAATGAATTCCCTCTGCCAAACCCTGAACTAGTCCGGCGATGCAAATTTGGTTCACCATTTTGGTCAATTGTCCATACCCCACCGGACCTAAAAGTTTAACTTTTTTTGCAAAATTCTTGATCAGCGGTTCCGCCCGTGCGTAGCTATCTTCGTCACCTCCAACCATCACTGTTAAAACTCCATTTTCAGCACCAGCTTGACCTCCTGAGACTGGTGCATCGAGAAAAGTGCATTCCTGCTGATGAGCAGCATCCGCCACTTCACGAGCAACTTTGGCTGAAGATGTCGTATGATCAACAAACACAGTCCCGGAACGCATGCCTGAAAAAGCGCCAGTATCGCCAATTGTAACCGAACGCAGGTCATCATCGTTGCCCACGCAAGCAAAAACGAAAGTCGCGTCCTTTGCCGCATCCGCTGGTGTCATTGACAGTTTTCCACCATATTCTTCCACCCACTTTTCTGCCTTTTTAGTTGTACGATTATACACTGTAACTTCGTGTCCGGCCCTGGCCAAGAACCCGGCCATGGGATAACCCATCACACCGAGTCCAATAAATGCTGTTTTTTCAGACATATTTCCTTCGTAGCTTTTTGTTTTTGGTTAATACTTGGTTTCGTTAAAAAGTTGTCATTCCCACAAAAGCGTGAATTCATAAGCTTTTAAGTATCTAAAATAATGGATTCATGTTTTCGAAGAAATGAAAAACAAGTGTTGAATTTTAATATTTTTCGTGCTCATCAAGGATAACGGTTTCGTTAAACATATTTAAACTCTCTGAGACGTGAAATTATTTAGCAAAAAAACAATTGCCGTGGTCAGAAGTGGAATACCCACCAAGAAACCGATCAGCTAGGCAACTCCCGCAGGTTTTACCAAATTAAGTGTCCAACCCATTTTAGCAATACGTTTGGGAACCAATGTACTGGAATCGGCGTGACTGAAATAGACACCGCCCCACTTCTCTGAATTCCAGTTTAACGGGGTTACCCACTCTTTCCGACTCGTTTTTTCTTGTTCCAAAGTTACCTATTCAACATAAAAAGAATCCTGCACCACTCAACTTGTTGATTGTTAGTTTAGTTTGTGTGATCTTTTTTACAAGTCTGATATCCACATCATTTTGTTTAATAAATGGAATACCCCGTTTTATCTGGACTTTTATTACTAAACTTTCTTAATCTAAGCGGTTGAGATATTTGGTATTTATGCGGTCGATGTTATGGTTTTCTCAAACTTCAAATTCTTGAGCTAAAATGACAGATGAAGCTGCGGTTGCAGTGATTGTTGCCGCAGGGCAAGGAACTCGCATGGGGGGAAAGCACAATAAATTGCTTCTTCCTCTAGGAACACGTACAATACTTGAGTTTAGCCTTGAACCTTTTTTGAAGCATCCTAGAATCCGGAAGATTTTTTTGACAGTTGCTTCCCAAGATCGGCATATTTTTGAAAAGATAATCCCTGAGGAAGTGATTCTGGTTGAAGGCGGGAGGCGCCGCCAAGACTCAGTGCATCATGCTTTATTGCAGATCCTGCAAGAAAAACAAGTTCCGGAACTGGTTTTGATGCATGACGGCGCTCGACCGTTTTGCAGTATAAAACTGATCGACCGCATTTTGGATGCGGCCTTTGAACATGATGCCGCAATTCCAGTGCTGCCACTGGTAGACACAATCCGCAGAGTTACAGAGGAAAAAACCGAGGTTGTGGATCGGAGTAAATTATTTGCTGTGCAGACTCCGCAAGGATTTCGTACCGAATTGATCCTGGATGCTTCAAAACAAGCATTGGAAAAAAATTGGGTAGTTACTGATGACGCATCACTGGTGGAAAACAGCGGCCATGAAGTAATAACAGTTGAAGGAGAACCGCAAAATCTAAAAATCACTACTCCTGATGATTTGAAGCAGGCAAATTGGATCCTAAATTTAATGATTCATACCTGAAATTCTAAGTTTTTCACTACTTTTTACATGATTTTCCATACCTCCAACCTATTTAAGCGGCTCCGTAAAAATCGCTGGTTGTCCGGATTGTTTTTACTGAGCTTCTTTCTGTTTCATCTTTCTCAACCTGTAGAACTGGAAGGAGCAAAAAAGACAAGCCGCTCGAAGGTTACAATCAACCTGCCTCAAACTCTGATCCTCAAAGAATTTATCAAAATAATTTCGGAAAACACTGGAACGGTTTTTGTTTATGAGGAAAAAAATATGCGCGGACAAATGTCAATCACAGCTCCGCGTAATTTCAAAGTAACTCCGGAGGACGCATTTTTCTTCTTTGAAAAAATACTTGCCAGCCAGGGATTGGCTATGGTGCGTAAAAAAGGAAGTAAGGTCGTAGAAATTCTTCCTGCTGCAGATGCACGCTTCCAGCACTTGCCGATTTCACGAGATAGAGGAAAAATCAAAGCCAAAGGCGGGAACTATGTCATGCGTCTGATCCCAATTCGCCACGCAGACCTCAAAGGGATTCAGTCAACATTGCTGCCCATTTTTTCCAAGACAGGAGCGCTGCTCGTTTACGAGCCGATGAATATGTTGATCGTAATCGATGTTGAGTCCAACGTGAGCCGTATAATTGAATTGATAAATATGCTGGACACATCTGCACCAAAAGGAGTGGAACAAATTGTCACTTTGCAGCAAATAGTACATAACGATGTAACTGAAATTCACAAAACCGTTTCAGAATTGTTTTCCAACTTGGTACGAAAAGGGAAGCCTACTAAATTCAAACTCTTAATTGAGTCTCGTTTAAATTCACTGTTTATCGTTGCAAATCGTGAAACCACTGATGACATAATTGAATTAATTGAACAGGTTGACGTACCGGTAGAAGGTGCTAAAACAACAATTCATGAACTGCAATATTCTGATGCCGCTAAGCTGGTACCTCTAATAACGACTGTTTTTCCAAAAACAGCATCTATCAAAATTGTTCCTTTTGCCCCTTTTAATGCACTGATTATTATTGCAAATCCAACAACATCTCAGCAAATTATCGACCTCGTAGATCAACTTGATATTCCTAGAGGGAACCGACAAATAAAACTGCACCAATTGCAATACGCTGCCGCCACAACATTGGCACCGCTGCTCTCCAAAATATTTGCAGATAAGGTGGTTGCCGGAAAAGGTGAGGGTAAAACCGCAACCGGGAGTCCGGTCAAAATAATCGCAGAGCCTCGACTGAATGCCCTGATCATCATTGCGGATCGTTTGGCAACCGACAGAGTTCTCCAGCTAATCTCAAAACTTGACACAGAACAAGGAACTTCTGGAGAAACACAGCTCAAGTTGATACCGCTGGAGAATACTTCTGCAAAAAGGATGGCTAACCTGTTGACAAAAATATTTTCGGATAGTGTTGTTGCTGGAAAAGGTGAAGGCAAAACTGCAAAAGCAAGCCCGGTTAGAATCATTGAAGAGGAAAGGCTGAATGCCCTGATCATCATTGCGGGACGACTTGAAATCGAAAGAATTTTATCATTGGTCAAAAAGTTGGATGTATTCCAGGAAAGTGGAAAAATTAAAAGTAATTTTAAGCTTTATCATCTCAAACATGCGGTAGCAAAAGACATGGCTGTTCTGCTCAAAGAAGTTACTGGAAGAATTACTGAAGTTGCCAGGAAAGATGAACAACCAAAACCGGAAGCAACGGAACAGGCCAAAACAGCAGGCTCAGGAACACAATCTGATATTTCAATCAGCGCTGATGAGGCTACAAATTCTCTCTTGGTTTTTGCTCCGGCAGACGCCTTCACAACTTTGGACCAGATTATTATCGAGCTTGATGTGCCTAGAATGCAAGTCTATGTGGAGGCACTTGTGATGGAGGTTTCGCTTTCAAAAAGTTTGGATTTAGGTATTAACTGGAAAGCTGCCGGTGCAACAAGAACAGGCCGAGTGATAACAGGCGGTTTTCCCGGTGGAGGAGCTTTCACAGGGGATGCAACCACAGGAGGAACTGCAGCAATAACTGCCGATAGTTCTTCAATAGGAGTCTTGAATGGCAACACAATCAGCATTGGAGGAAAAGAATTTTTCAGTTTCGGAGCATTTGTTAAAGCAGTTCAAAACAATAATGATGTGAATGTCCTTGCAAACCCTCAGTTGATGATTCTCAACAATCCCCAAGAGGGAGAAGTGCCGAATATTAACGTTGTTTCCGTTGTTCCTGTGTCACCAAAAACTGTTACAAGCGCTACTAACATTTCCACAAAAGAATATCAATTCAAGGAAGTTGGTATCAAACTTGAAATTAAACCGCAAATTAGTGGAGAAAGCAGTATCCGACTCGATATTGCCCAGGAATCCAGTGATGTGGTCAATCCTGGTGCTGAAGCAGTTACGATTTTCAAGAGAACCATTAAAACATCTGTGATTGCAGAGGATGGTGAGATTATTGTTCTGGGTGGTTTGATCAAAGAAAAAATTGCACGCAATCAAGATAAGATTCCGGGATTTGGAGATCTACCTTTGATTGGCTGGTTGTTTCGCAGTAGATTGGATCAATTTGAGAAAATTAACCTGCTTATTTTTATTAGACCAACCATCATTCGGACACTAAAAGATTTGGAAAAAGTTAACCAGCGTGCCAGTTCCCGTTACAAAAAAGCAAAAGAACTTAACAAGGTGACCGATCAAGTGCTGGAAGATATGGGGATTCCTGAACTTTCTGATCAAGCAGAAAAAGTTGCGGAGTAAATATCCTCTTATCTCCGCTCATGGATGAGCATGAAACTATGGAACAAAGACAAAAAAGCGTGGAGATGCCTTCAATTTTCCCCAATCCGGAAAATCCTCTGGAAATTAAAATCCCTTTGTTTGAAGGGCCGCTAGATTTATTGCTGCATCTTATTCGAATAAAAGAAGTCTCAATTGAAGAGGTGCGTCTCTCTGAATTAACAGCCTCATACCTGGAATATGTGGAGACGATGCAGTCGGTCAATCTAGACCTGGCAGGTGAATTTTTAGAAATTGCCGCCATGTTGATTTTGATCAAGTCCAGACATTTGCTCCCCAAGTCTTCGGTTGATCCTGAAGAAGTAGAAGAAGAGGATCCTGAAGAAATTCTGCGACGCCGCTTGCTGGAGTATCAGCATTACAAGGATGCCGCATATGAACTAAGCTCGCTTGATATCTTGGGACGCGATGTGTTTCAACGTCCTGAAAATGTAGAACTAGTTGCAGATAACGAAGAAGCTAATCCTGAATACGAGGACATCTCAGTCACCGCACTGATGGAAGCCTTCGAACGGGTAATGAAGCGGATTCCCAAAATTACCAGACATGTAATTGAAGCAGAAAGTGCACGGATTGAGGATCGCATTGAAGAATTGATTTCGTATTTTGGCAGACGGCAGCACTGCCTTTTTGAAGACCTGTTTGAGAGGGGCAAACCTCTCTTATGGTTTATTATTACGTTCATGGCAATACTGGAAATGGTGCGACTTCATCTTATCACGATAGTGCAGGTTGACCAGCTTGGAGCAATTCACTGTACGTCTCATGAAAATTTTGATCAAAACATCATTCACTGGTTCCATTTGCAAAACGGTGATGGAAATGAGGAGCCGGCCCTGCTCAAAGCAAGCTGAGCATCAAAAATCCATTTTTCTACAGGAAATATTGTCGTGGTTGAAAAGCAAAGTTTTTTCAGCATAACTAGGTAGAGTTTACGGCATGCATTACTTTTACGCCTGACCTAGAACTTCAAGTGTATAAAATGTGCATCATTACGAGTTTCTGTAGAATCTTTTGCTGTTTGATAAGGAATTATTGACAAGGCAGATGAACAGAAAAATTTACAAACTTAAATTTACTGCTAAAAAATGTTCTGGAATTTACTGCTGAAACTTATATTCTCTGGGATAATTGCTCTGCTTTTACCAACCTTGTCGTTGGCAAATCAGTCATCTGACCTGAAAATAATCGCGATTATCCTTTCAAAAACTTGCCCCTTGCCGGATGGCCCGGACATGACTATCGACTCTCCGGATTCCATCCTCAAATCAGTGAACAACCCAGATTGTCCCAAACATGGGGATACGCAGTTGGTTCAAACTGCTATTGCTAACCAAGCTAAGTTTCCCACAAAGGTAGGTGTTGAAATTAAAGTCAGAGTGGACGGACAGGAACTGAAAAAAAAGCGTCTGCGTAAAGTCTATACGATTCAGTCCAGTGACACAGCGCGGGTGCTGCATGAGATTGATTTGGAAAATACTGGCATTTATCAAATCTCAGTTCGTATTTGGGATGCCCAGTTTAAACGTATTTTACTCAACACCACCGCAGGTGACGAACGATATTTCTTCATCGCTTCTCCTCAAGATATTGAAGTTGCAAATACTCAATTAGCATCAGGAGTGAGAGTTTCCGGGAAACGAATCATCTCACCTCTGAAATTTGATCCACCGGATTTACGCTGGGAATCAGTGCAGGTTTTACCAAAACATACTCTACGTGGTGAGAAACTCCGGCTACGCCTAAACTTGATGAATGCTGGCGGTGATATTGTGAAAGATGTTACTGCGAAGATTCAATATTACAATGTCAAACAACCGATGCGCAAATCGATCATTGCCATGCCCAGTGCACAGGTGATGGCTCCTGGAGAAATTGTAACTTTCGACTTGGAATACATCCTTCCAGATGACCAGCTGTTGGGCAAATATCAAATTGCTGTAACCGTTGATCCAGAAAACGAAATTGAGGAACTAAAGGAAAAAAATAATGTTGCTAAATCTAACGTAATCAGACTCAGTGATATCAAGCTCCTTTTGCCAACTGATAAATTTACCTTTGAAGAAAATGGACTCTTCCTTTTTCAGTGGGACAGTCTTGCCTTCAGTGAGTTCAAAATTCAGGTTGGTGTTGATGAAAAATTTGAAGACTCTGGATCATATTTTGATTTGCCGCAGGGGAACCGCTGGATTGCTGACAAGGAACTTGTTCCGCTTGCAGGAGAGCTGCCGGGGATGGCAATGGGATTGATGAGAGCAAAAAAGAAGAATCAGCTTTTCTGGCGCGTGATTGGACGTCAAGCCAGCGGAAAACAAGCAATTTCGGGAATTCACAGGTTCAGAATTACACCGGTCAGTTCAGATTCCTCCTGATTTTTCGCTATGTTAATAAACATATAAGTCAGCGCATTTCATGTTACTGAAATTATTTCTCGCCTTTACCATCATTCCAGTAGTTGAAATCTACCTGTTGATACAAATTGGTACAATATTTGGTGCATTAACTTCAATTGCCCTGGTCATTGTTACCGGTTTTTTAGGAGCTTATTTAGCTCGAATACAGGGTTTACAAACCTTATTCCGTATCCAGAAAAGTCTGCGTGAGGGACAAATGCCCTCCAGTGAACTGCTGGATGCCCTGTTGATAGGAATTGCCGGACTAGTGTTGTTAACTCCAGGATTTCTTACAGATGCATTCGGCTTTCTCCTGCTCATTCCCAATACCAGAACTGCGATAAAACAATGGCTGCATCGTCAGATAGAGGTCCGGTATACTTCAACTCGACCGGATAAAACCATTATAGAACAGTAGTTCATCTCCACTCAATTCCCTTTCAATCTCAACAAAACTGTTCTTTATCATCAAAACTTGTACTGTTAAATATCTTGTTTTTTCGTGAAAATCATGCGAAATTATGTATATAGGGGTCAGCTGTATATTTGTTTCTATGTACTTAACTACCTCATTACATAAATGGAGACACCATGTTGGATACCGTAAAATTTGAAGTCAACGAAAAATTGATAGATCTCCCCTTAGTGATTGGTAGTGAAGGGGAAACTGGAATTGATATTAGTAAATTACGTGCACAGACAAAAACTATTACTTTGGATCCGGGCTTTGTTAACACCGGTTCCTGTGAAAGTGAAATCACATTTCTTAACGGCGAGAAGGGAATCCTGCGCTACCGCGGCTATCCGATTGAAGAACTTGCCGAAAATTCCAGCTTTCTTGAAGTCAGCTATTTGCTGATTTACGGTGAATTACCGTCAAAGCAGCAGCTGGAAAATTTTGAATTCAATGTGAAAAGGCACACTATGTTGCACGAAGATGTTCGGCATATTTATCAGGCCTTTCCCAAGGATGCTCACCCGATGGCTATTCTTTCAAGCATCGTTTGTGCACTTTCAACATTCTATCCGGATTTCAGTGCGACTGACCATGAGGCTGTCGACTTGGCGATTTGGCGCTTGTTAGGAAAACTGCCCACCATCGCAGCATGGTCCTACAAGCAACATATCGGACAACCCTTTATTTATCCTGTTAACAAATATAGTTATACTAAAAACTTTCTGAATATGTTGTTTGGTGTACCTGCCACAGAATATGAAGTTCCACCAGAATTCGTGCAAGCCCTGAATGTACTTTTCATTTTACATGCAGATCATGAACAGAACTGCTCAACCTCTACAGTTCGGTTGGTTGGCAGCAGCGAGGCAAATTTGTTTGCTTCAATTTCATCAGGAATTGCCGCACTTTGGGGTCCGTTGCATGGAGGAGCAAATCAAGCCGTTTTGGAAATGCTGCAAAAAATACATGAAGAAGGTGGAGACGTTCAAAAATTTATAGAACTGGTCAAAGACAAGGATGCCGGTTTTCGCTTAATGGGCTTCGGCCATCGCGTCTACAAAAATTTTGATCCACGAGCCACAATTCTAAAAGGCTACTGTGATAAAATTTTAGAATTGCTTGGAACTCATGATCCTTTACTGGATATCGCAAAGCAGCTTGAGGAAACAGCGCTCACTGATGAATATTTCATTGAGCGGAATCTATATCCAAATGTGGATTTTTACAGCGGAATAATTTACAAGTCACTTGGCTTTCCAACAGATATGTTTACTGTACTTTTTTCTCTGGGACGCCTGCCAGGCTGGATAGCACACTGGCTGGAAATGCGTAATGGTGTAACTAAAATTGGACGACCACGTCAAATTTATACAGGCCATACTGAGCGGAAATATGTGTCTATCAACCAACGTAGCTGATTTCTATACTCATCAATAAGCGCTCCCCATGTCGAATTTTTCAATGCGGGAGCAGCTTCTGATAACTTTCATGTTCCTGCTGGTATTTGTACTGGCAGGAATGTGGGGCATGCAGCAGCTCAACCTGCAGAAAAAACTGCTGCAGCAGCAACTTGACAAACTTGAGTATCAAATCAAACAGGTACGTGCCCTCTCCAGTGAATGGAAGGAAGTACAGCGTACTCCTACCGCACCAGTTTTGCCGCAAGCACTTAGCTCTTTTGTGGAAAACATAGCCCGCTCCCTTGAAATTCAGGATAATTTGCAACTTAATGTGCTCACCAACGTCCAAAAGGGAACTGAGGGTGTCAAGGTAGGTTTAGACAAACTCAAACTGGATCATTTGTTGTCTATGCTTTATCGGCTGGAAAATCATCGGCCTGTTTTACGGACTTCTCATCTCAACATCAGTATAAGTCCCGGTAGCCGTCAGATTCGTGCCTCGTTTCAGGTGCACAAGCAACAGAGGGATTAACGAAAGATGCGATTATTAAAACGTTTTGTGCTTTTGTTAACAGGATCGGCGATGATATTGGGGCTCGTCTTTTGGGGTTTTAAACAAAATTTCCCTGGTAAGACAATCGCTGATGCAGCTCGTATACGTTTAACAGCGCAAACAGGAATTCCATTTGAAATTCAGGATCTTGAGTTGGGGTGGAACAAAATCAGCACCCCTGAAATTGCACTGCGTACACCAAAATGGCTGACTGGGTTTCCGGATCTCCGCTTGCTTGTTCTTGAAAATATAGAAGCCCCTTTTGCCTCAATTATTACATCCGGAAAAGTAAAAATGCTTGGACAAGTCCATGAGGGAGCAATCAAGGTTTCCACTGATTTGCTAACACAGAAAATGCTCGATTTCTCTATTAATGGATTACAGTGTGAACGAGTTCCTCTCTTTTCTTTAGTTCCATATGCTTTTGTTTCAGGTGTGCTTTCTCTGACAGCTCATATCGAAAATTTTTATGATCTGCAGAAGCAAGCCCGGTTTCCTGAAGGGAGCCTTAAGGGCAAACTGAACGATGCCCACATCCGGATATCAGGCGGGACAGCACTCATGGATCTGCAATTACCGGAGCTCGATCTGTCAGAAGTTTATTTTAACCTACAGCTCGGTCCTTTAATTCATATTAAGAAGATTGAATTACAAGGATCTTTAGCAGGAACGATTGATGGTACTATCCAGCTCAACGACAAACGTCCGCAAATGTCTTTAATTGATCTAAATATGCAACTCACTCCCTCCCCCTCACTCAAAAAGGAACTCAGCACTTATAGCACTATGCTGCGCACATTTCAGTGTGGCGAGACAATCAAAATTAATCTTAAAGGTTCGTTTAACCGTCTCAACTTTCCTACGAGAAATAAATGTTAGTCCGAACCGTCCTGGTTTTCTTCTGTATTTAAAACTACAAGGTGCCAGAATTGTTCTTGTCAGTTTTTCACCAAACTGGTGAAAATGACAAAATCTGCCTTTTTATTTATGATGACCCGGCTAAATGATGAGTAAAAGAATAATGAGTCACTTCCGTTTCTTGTAGACTAGTCACTCATTTTGAACTAAGACTATTGCAGGGAGATCAATTCAGCTGAAGGTTAGATGGTAGATCAGATATAGAGGTGTGATATTTGCGAAAACTACTGTTTACTGGGAGAGCATCCTATGCGAGCATGATTGATCTCACTAAACTACACCAGTCGAATGAAGTTTAACCCCAAATTAATCACACTTGAATATTATTGGATAATTATTGATCAGTCCGAAAACTGACCATGTGCGGGCATGATAGGAAAGACAGCCAACTCCGGCTGTTATGCTGTAAACCAAATAGTTGTGCCAGCATTTTTATTCATTGGATCTATTCAATTATGAAATCTACTCGAAGATTGAAGGAGACACCTGACATATATTTATCATTTGGCGTGAAGAAATAGGAGAAGGACCAATTAAAGTCAGTTTTTTCTCCTATTTTAGTGTTAAATCCGAACCAAGGCTCTACAACCGCTCCTCCACTAGCTACTTGCTGTTGACCTTCATTATTAGGGAAAGTTGCATTTTTGAACATTTTTGCACCTCCGCCACCAGCTGCTAAACCCCAGTCAACATACCAATCGTCAAAGATGACAAAATCATAACCGGCCATCATTCCACCATAACTGTACGTTCCTACGCTTTTGGTATCCCCTAGCTGCCCGGTGAATCCGGTACCTCCGATAAAAAACTTTTCAGTGTTATAGACAACAAAGCGCCACCCGTAAAACAAACTTGGACCGGCTCCTGTCGTCAAATATTTCAAAATTACACCTGTCTTGGATTTTTTAAAGTATGATTCGCCATAGATATATTCGCCTGCCAAATTTGTTTTTGAAGTTTCATCTGTCGGTGCGACTTCCTGACTATCTTCAGTTTGAGCTAAAACTTGGACAGAAAAAAAGATAGATATGAGTAAGAGTATGAGATTTTTCATGTTTAATTCCTCAAATGCTTTTGCAACGCAACCTACTGTTCATGTGAGTCATGCTTCTGCTTTGATTAATAACCTTCTAGACTCTTTTGCCAGCCTCGCGTGAGAGTTTATTGTTTATAAAAGAGAAATGCAAGCTTTTTATTCCAAAAATTGCCGTATTCTATAATTTTTTCAACTGAAAGTACAACATATTAACATTTTTTTAACAAATTAATTTTTTTCTTACAGTTACATTCTACTTTTTATGAATATTTATGCAGTAATAAACTGGGCCATAGATTACACACTGCAAATGTGAAGCCTAAATGTTTTTTTGATAAAAAATTCTACTGTGAGGCCGATGCATATGAGAACTCTTCACGCAATTGTTCGAGTCGTAACCTGACTTGGCTGTTATCCGGCTCAATCCTCAACGATTCCTCCCATGCAGATTCTGCTAACTCCATTTCTCCAAGCTGATAATAGACAATTCCAAGGTTCCACCAGCCCACGGTATACATCGGATATTTTCGAGTGAGACTTTCTAAAAAACTGCGAGCTTCCCTACGTTTTCCCAGTTTTATGAGCACAGCCCCTAGCCTCAATAGTGATTTATGATGTTCCGGCTTCAAGTGAAGTACATGTCGATACAATGTTTCCGCTTTTTGGTGATGTTTTAATTTCTCGTGTGCGTACCCCAAATAAAGGTTGATGTCAGGATGTTTTGGAAATCTTTTTCGAAGTTTAGTAAGCAGTACGAGTGCGCTTTCCACATCCTGCTGCGCCAAGCGTAATTTTGCCAGAAACAGATGTGGTTCCGGAAGCGACGGCTGGAGTGCAGAAGCATCTTCAAAAGCCTGAAGTGCTTCTTTCCAGCGACGTGCATTGTAATCCTCCTGTCCGGAAATCATCAGCTGTTCGAAGCTCGGTGTTTTTCCGGAAACGGCAGATATCAGCCATGGTTCTAAAACTTTGACGAGTACGTGGTAAGGCTGTCTGCCATCCGGGCTAGGATCACCGACAAACGGATAAAGTTTGAGCCCCCGACTAACGTAAGCAGTTCCTGCCTGTGGGGTTTTCCCGACGGTAAGACCATAGAGGATCAAAGACACTCCGTTGCCAGGATTTATCTGGTTTGCAATATTTGCCTGTTGTTTGGCGAACAAAGGTTCTCTGCGGAGGTAATGGACGAGTGAAAGTAAGGTGTGATGTTGACTGCTACCAGGATGTTGTTTCATGGCTGCCAAAATTTCTGTTTCTGCAGAATTTAGTGCCGGAACATGAGCTGGAAGCAAAACGCTGCTTTCGATAATAAGTAAAACCGCTCTGTAAAAACGAATCGAAGCCGCCAGTGATGGATAGCTGAATAACAATAACTCCAATTCGTCTTTATGTACTTTCCATGCAGATGTATCAGGAGCTGGAACTTGTTTGAGTCTCAATTGATAAAAACGCTTGATCCCCTCCCAGCTGTAACCTTGCGGAAAATGAGTGAGTTTACTGAAAAATGCGTCCCCACCTTCGAGGTCCCGCAAGAGGGAAGCTATCAGTTTATCCGGAGATACCCAGGAATGAGTATTTTGGATTTTCAGTGTGGATTTACTTTCTCCGAAACTGCTGATGTCCCATGTGACTGAGAGCTGGTTGAGGACTTTCTGTAACGATATTTGAAGTAGTCTGTTCGGTTTTAGCTGGGCAATCTCTGAGTTTTGCAAATCAGAGGAGCTTGAGGCCAGCATTCCTGCATTCCGCAGGCGCTGATTCCAGCGGCGCATGTTATCCGGAGCAATGACGGAAAACCGGTCTGCAAGCTGCAACTGCAGGGAAAGTTCTTCCTGAATAAACAGCTCCAGCCAATTCAGTCCTTTTGAGGGGTAGCGGACATCAACAGAAAGGAATCCTACTGCCTGGCGTGCCTGGAGAACATGAGGGAGCAACATCCCTCCAAAGAACAAACCTATAAACAGCAAGGGGAGCAGATTGCGAAGAAACTGATTCTTCATTTCCTTCGCAATTAAATGTGGAGACAAAAAAGCTGAGCAGAATATTCTGGGGGATCTAGAACGCGCTGTTCGCGTCATGCGTAGTGTTGTGCGGATCCTGGAGCTTCAGTATATGAATCTGCACTAGTTCCAAAAATGGGGCCTTCTGTATCATCTTCTTCCTCAGCTTTAACTTCTTCAGCTTCAACTTCCTCAGCTTGAACTTCTTCAGACTCTTCTTCGACTTTCTGAATTGTTGCTTCTGCCTCTGCTTCTATCTCAACAGCTTCTCCTTCTTCCAACTGTTCGAATTTTTCAATTAAAGCCGATAGCCTCTCTTCCCAATCTACGTACCGATTTTGCAACTCATCATTCTGTTCTTTCAGATCAGTAATTTCCATACGTGACAATTCGATTGTCTCAACCGCTGCGTTGATTTTCTCTTCAAGCTGCTTCAGTAAATTGTTTGACATATTTAATTTCCTTAAATAAATGGTTGTCGCAATTTCCTCACGGAATTAGTTATCCGGATCCCCGGCAAAACTTTCAACGCTACATCAGATGCAAAAGCCGTACATTTTAGTCAAGACCGTTTAAAAGCGACAATTCCGTAAACTCAATGGAGCAGATTTTATCTCAGTCAGAAGAAAAACTTTACATAAAATCAAAAATATATTCCCCCTGCTTCCCAAACCGTTATATTTAAAACTATTTGCGAATCCGTCAATTTTTATGAGGCGAGTTTCTTTGGCTGGACTGTTCGTTTCTTTCTGATTTTCTTGACAGGAACAGGTAACCTTTCAAGAATACGAGAGTAAATCTGTTCCGTGCTTAATTCAGATGCGGTCAGTTGTTCATCCGGAGTACCTTGTGCAATAAAACGATCAGGTGCTCCAATCTGGAGTGTCGGTACACAAATTCCTTTATTACTCAGAGTTTCCAGTATACCGCTGCCGAAACCTCCGTGAATTGTGTTTTCTTCCAAACTGACTAGCAATTGTATTTCTCCACAAAATTGAACAATCACATCCTCATCAAGAGGTTTGACAAACCTGGCATTAATTACAGCTGTTGAATATCCATTCTTTTCAAGAAGATCTGCCACCTGCTCCGCAGCATCGACCATTAATCCTACCGCAAATAGTGCAACATCTTTTCCTTTCCTCAATATTTGCGCTTTCCCAAATTCAAGAGGTGGACTATTTCTTTCATCAAGATTAGCAGTATTTCCTCTTGGATATCTAATTGCCAATGGACCGCTTTCATGATTATAGGCAAGTTCCATCATGCTGCACAATTCTGCACCGTTACGTGGTACCATAATTGTCATGTTCGGAATCATGCGCAGATATGTAAGGTCGTACAAACCATGATGTGTAGGACCATCCGCTCCAACAAATCCTGCACGGTCAAGCATAAAGCGTACTGGCAATTTTTGAATTGCAACGTCGTGTATAATGTGATCAAGTGCACGTTGCAAAAATGTAGAGTAAATGGCAACAAACGGTTTGTTCCCAGTGGTGGCAATTCCTGCAGAACATGTCACAGCATGACCTTCAGCAATCCCAACGTCAAGCACACGGTCCGGAAATTTTGGTTGCAGTTCTAAGATTCCCGTTCCACTCATCATGGCAGCTGTCAAAACCACGACCTGTTCATCTCGTACCATCAATTCTCCAAGTTTTTTACCAAAAACCTGAGAAAAACTGATCGCATTGCCAGATGATTTTTTCTTTATAAATTTACCATCTTCTGGCTCAAATGGTGAGACTCCGTGATACTTGTGGGCATCTTCTTCAGCAAAAGCATAACCCTTCCCTTTCTGAGTGATGGCGTGAACCACTATGGGACCATCTAATTCCTTGACTCGATCGATTAAATCCAGCAATTCCGGAAGGTTATGACCATCAACTGTGCCAAAATATCTCCAACCTAACTGTTCAAAGAGCATACTGGGCGGAGAAAAAAAGCTCTTTGCAGAATCGTGCAATTTCTGTAAAGTAGTTCTCAGACCTAATCGTTCTGAAAAAGGTGCTTTCTCTGCGAATTCCAGAGTTTCTTCACGGAAACTGTTGTAAAACCTGGAGGAGGCAAAGCGGGTCAGTAATTTTGAAATTGCACCAACATTTGGATCAATGCTGATTCCGTTATCATTGTAGATGACTAGCATGTTTTTATCGAGTGAGCCATTGTGATTCAGAGCCTCAAAAGCCAAACCTCCAGTCATTGCACCGTCACCTATGACGGCAATGACCCGGTGGTTTTTTTGCTGAATATCACGTCCAACGGCCATTCCCAGTGCTGCGGAAATTGACGTGGAGGCATGTCCCGCTCCAAAATGGTCGAAGTTGCTTTCGTCTCGTGAGAGAAATTTTTTGATGCCACCTGCTTTTCCCAGCGTATCAAATTTTTCATTGCGGTCAGTCAGAATTTTATAAGGGTAGGCCTGGTGGCCGACGTCCCAAACAATTCGGTCAAATCTAAAATCAAAATTCTTTAGAAGAGCTACTGTTATTTCCACAGTCCCAAGTGAAGAAGCGAGGTGTCCTCCACGTTGGCTGGTGACTTCAATGATACGTTGCCGGCATTCTTTGGCCAACTGAGTCAACTCTTGCAAATTTAAGTTTTGTATCTCTTGAGGTTGTGAGATACTTTCTAATAACGTTTTCATTCTTGAATTTAAAATCCCATTTTTCTTAAAGGGGAATAAATTGAAAATGTATGTAGTGCTTCAGCTGTTTCATCGTTCCATCAAATCCACTGATGTGACCAGTTTGTCATCATGAAGACAAAAAAATTATTAACCGAGTTCAGTATATCTTGGAGGTGTTCTAATGTCCACTAATTCACTGGAACAATTAAAACAGGCCAAATCGACCCTGCAAGCGGAGCGAAAGCCTGTCTCTCAAGTTCAGGAAGCTGTTAAGGAAACAAAAAAAATCACCCAATTTGTTAATGGTGCTCTGAGCAAAGAAAATCGCTGGATTTTTCAGGCCGGTGAACAAGAAAGCATTGTTTCAATGCTGGCAGATATTACTCGAACCAACAAGGATCTTTATAATAAATGCCGCACACCAGACCATTTCGATAGAGATGCAAATCGATTTCTGAAGATGAAGCATCAGATAATCCGCCAGGCAGAATGTATTCATTTTAGCCTGGACCAGGGATTTTATGCTACAGAGCCACGTGGTTTTTCAGCCGGAAAAGCAATTGAATTATCGCTGAAAAAAATCCGGGAAATCCGCGACGGTCACCAACAAGGGAAATGGACACAATTGCCAATTGAGGCAAATGTTGATGATTCTGCAAAAAATGAAGTTGAAAAAATATTCACAGAGGCCACATCACTTGCAGAAAAATTACTCAAAAATAATAATATTAGTAACTTTGATCCTCCAATGACCGTAGAGGAAGTTCAATCTGTTTATAAGTTCTTCCAGAATGTTCATCAAATTCAAGAATTGGAACAGCAGGCACTGATAGATGCTTTATCAAAAAAAACGACTTCAGAGCAATCTTCCCCAAATGAAATTCTGGACAATCTTTCCAGTTTTGAAAGAAAGCTTAAAAATATAAGAATTCCAACCTCAAAAAATATTCCTGACTGGGGTCTTGAACTCTACGAAATGTCCCGTACGGATATGACCCTCCGAATGCACTTGCTCCGCATTCCTTTTGAACCATTGGGATTTCTTAATAGGCATTTGAAAAAACTGGAAGAGCAAAAAGAACGTGACGGCATTGAGAAAAGTATCACATCCTTCCACGATTATGCAACACAGGAGCTGAAGCATCTGCAACTTTTTATTGAGACGTTTGGAGGTTTTAACGAAACTTTACGGGAAATAACGGGCATCCTGCAAAACCTTTCAATCTGCTTTGGAAAAATCTATCACAATGCCTCTTCAGATACATTAACCAGTGTTTTTCTGGTTAAAGCCTTGGGCTTGATCAAAGGGATGCTGGAAAAAGGTGGACGTGTTGCTGCCTCAAAGAACCAAACACTGCAAAAAATACGGCAAAGTGTCAACGATGTTAACTTGTTTGATGCGCCAATTACGGAAGGAATATTTCATGCGCTGGAGTTACTGGAACAGGGGGAAAAGGAGATGAGTCAGTACTGCAATCGAATCAGTAAATTTTTGGATACACTTTCAAGTGCCTCAGACTGGGACTCCATGAAAACATATTCATTATTGCAAGAAGCCTATAATGAGAACGCAAGTCTAACCTCTGCATCAATGATTTTTGATAGTGTCGCTCAAACATGCGTTTTGTTGGTGAAAACCATCAAGGAAGTCGAATCGAAGTGGAATGAACTGGGTAAGATTCGAGTACAAAATCAGGATACTGTGACTTTGTACGAACAAACAGTATCATTTCTTAGACAAAATCCAGAATTTACTGAAAAGAGTTTGAAGCAAAGTTCAGATCAAGTGGAGGAACTGGATTGGATTCTGGATGAAATGTTAGGACAAGGAGCACTGGAGGAACTGCGTTTTGTTGATGAACTTCGTTCAGAGTTAAAACCAGTCGTTGCCAGAGTACAAGCCCAAAGAATAAAAGAAACTGCCAGGAAATCAAAACTGGCAAGTGTTGCAGAAAAAATAGAACAGGCCCCTGTTGTAACGAAAACAAAGGTTCAAAAAACAAAAAAAGCTGACAAGCCTGACCCCTTTTCAAAAGACCGAAATAAATCAGTTTACGATCCCTTTCAGCCATTTGAAATGGTTGCCCTGAAAAAGGCCTGCAAACCTATGACCTCATCTGAAGGTAAAATGATCTATCATGTGTTGACAAACACGCACACTTTTTTCACCTTGCTGAATAAATTGGAAAGCTCATTCAAATCAGATGTGAGTCTTGAAAGCGAACTCACTCAGGATTTGGAAAAAAGCAAAACAACACATGAATTTCTAAACAATTTTGCGCGTTTAAAATTTATACCACATGGTTATTATAGTAATAACAACTCTCCTTTTAATTACAACACTACAAAACGGAAATTCGAGATACCTGCGGGGGTAGAAAAACAACTAAAACTCAGTGAAAATTCAACCGGCTCGCCTATGGAAGTTTACCGTCGTCTGATTCGGGTGCTGCTTGGTATGGATGATCCCAAAACACTCGCTGCCATCATGCCCGTACAAATTTTGTCCATTTTGGAGGAAGATTTTATGCTTAAGGCAAAAGATCAAAGAGCCGTCGTGGATGGTCTGCAGTCAACGTGATTCCTTAAAAGTAAGAACCGTTTTTTCATTTGCCCATGTGTGCTTACAGATTGTTTAAGACCTCTTAAACCGACTCCCCTGCCAGTATGCTTGAAAAAGCAACCTCACAAATTGGAAAACACTAGTCCATAGTTTACGTGCAAAGTTCATTGATCAACTGTCACGGCAGAACCACGCAAGGCAGCACTCCGGTAGTCAGCGGTGTCAGAAATTCGAAGGTGACAATAAACTCAGTCAGAACACGGTAACTTAATTTTGACCGTACCATATAAAAAGATCTCATCAGCTAAAATTAAGGAAAGCATCCTCCCCAGGGACTATTTCACTAGAACTTAGCCTGCCATCTGCCTCACAGAGATTCCAGATTCACTCCCTTGCAAGGTTTCCTGAGTTTAATCATTACCCGAAATTGTGAATTCAATTTGGTGGATTTGTGTCCATTTAATCGAAATAACAGATCTGTAAGCAGGCAACCCATGAAACTATTCTCCCTAACGAACCTCAAAATAATTACGACCCAACTGCCTTTTTATGCAGTCAATCTCTTATCACCTGTCTTTGAAGCAAACCAGCCCTTGAGCATTGAACCCTCGCTCTGGCTGATTACACCACTAGTAACATCAATCACTTGCGGAATTCTAAACCAAAAGCTCGCCGGTCAACGTCTTCAAGGCATCCTATGGGGGAAATCCGTAGATAAAAAAGACCCAAGTTTCAGGTTCCTAGTTCAAGGCTAAAAGGGCTAGTAATTCTAGAATCATCGAGTTGCACTCGACTTTCTAGAATACATAAAAACAAAAAGAAGTTCAGAACAGCAAATGAAGCTATACAGCATAAATTTTAAAGTATT
>JAKUUI010000169.1 GCA_022448485.1 SAR324 cluster bacterium | reverse complement strand
GATTATGATCAATAATTGTGTTCCAATTCTAGACGGTTGACTGTTAAATTATCTGTAAAATTATAGAGTTTTGACTATTTGCAATCAACAAAATCAATAATATATTCACACATTTTCAGGAAAAACAAGCTGACAATCAGTGAATTATTGGCCGCTGATCACGCCCGATGCGATCAGCTTTACGCAGATGGTGAATCAGCATTGCTGGCAGAAAATTTGAAGTAGGGTGAGAATACATTAGTGCTTTCGATTTGGCAATTCGTCGGCATTTCGATATGGAAGAAGAAATTTTGTTTCCTCCATGTTTCCCGGAGTGGCAGCAAACATAATTTATGCTGTAACAGTTTGACAAATGCTGCAGCAGCAAAAACGCAAAATCGTTGATGCAACACTGCGTTTTTGGTAGACTGGTGTGTTGTCTTTCCCTCTGTTGCTTCTTTGCCTTGCCGCTTGTTTATTCTGACCAGACGAACGTCTGCTTTTTGGTTTTGGGCTGCTGATTCTGAGGGGATTTGCAGTTGCAATCACAGACGGAATGCTCTACAAAATTGTCCCTTTTTTAATTTGGTTTCATCGCTTCAGTACTTTGGTTGGCAAAGTGAAGGTACCTCTTCTCAAAGATGTTTTGCCGGAAAAACGAACAAAAAGCCAATTACAACCGTCAGGACTGGCTTTACTGATTTTATTGCCCGCAAATCAATTTACTGGTCCGAATAGGAGAAATATGCTCAATGGCGGCTTCCGGGTGGCTGGGTTTGAATCTTCTGTATGCCATTCGGCAAAAACCAGTGCCCAATGATCAGTGAACATTTTTTAATTTTTACCTGCTCCTGAAAAGCTATCACTAAGCAAACAAAAGCAAATGTTCCATAGTTTACGCCACAAAATTTTGCTGGTTGTAGCGGTTTGTGCATCAATAACGCTGTTAGGTTTTTTCGCAGTGTACTGGCTCACGTTGGAACAACACCAATCTTTGGAAAGACACCATGATCTTCCTGCTGTTTCCCTTACATGGTTTACACTGAATAATGGTGTCCATCGAGCTGCATGGGCACAAAAAGCGTGGCTCGACAGCGGAGATCAAGAGTTTCTCAAAGAACGTGACTTGGCGTGGGGGAATGATATTCATCCAGCTTTTAAGCAACTCGACCTTCTTTACAAAAAGGTACGAGTGTGGGAAGGAGAACGTTCAGTAGAGAGGCGTGTTTTTTATGATTTGAGGCTGATGGTTTTGGCACTTGAAAATCTGCAACAAAAAACCAGCGAACCGTCACAAAGCATGACTGTAGAAGAAGCACAGATTATATGGACAGAAAAGGAGTGGCCTTTGGTGCAGAATATCAGTAGACAGGTGGAAATAGTGATACGCTGGCAAACTGATTTTGCTCGTCAGCAAGATTCTGAATTACGGAGAGGTTTGTCAGGACTGGGAATTTGGATTTGGATCGTTGCCTCAGTAGTTTTGCTGCTGGTTTTAGTGTTGGCAGTATTTTTTGCAAACCGAATTACTGCACCACTAAGAAAATTGCGGGGGGCTGTTCAGCAGGTCACCAAAGATCAATTCCGTGATCCAATTAAGAAATCTATCGAAGTTCAGGACAAAGCTGAAGAATTTACTGAAAATGAAGATGAAGTCCAAACATTAACGGAAGTTTTCCATAAAATGGAATCCGTGATCCGTGAACGTACAGAATTGCTTGAAGCCTCAAATCGTCAGCTTGACGAAGCCAGCAGAGCCAAAGGTATGTACCTCATCAGCATGTCACATGAGTTGCGAACTCCGCTTAATGCAATAATTGGCTTTGCTGAAGTATTGCTTGAATCCGGAAAAGAGGGACCGCTTTCGGTTTATCAAATTGATCGTCTCGGCAGAATATTAAAAAGTGGACAACACCTGTTGGAACTCATAAACTCCTTGCTCGATCTCTCCAAAATTGAAGCTGGACAAATGGAAGTTTCAAAATCAGACTTTCAGCTAAAAATATTGCTTCAAGATGTGATGGAATGGCTTGAACCGCTGATGCAGAAAAAATCGTTGGAGTATGAACTTGTTTTCCACCCTGACACATCAATTATGCTGTATTCTGATTCTGGAAAGGTACGGCAGGTGTTAATCAATTTGCTGGGGAATGCCATTAAATTTACAGATTCCGGAGGTCGCATTGAAGTCAGTAGTTCTCAAGATAAAACCGGAATTTCCATTGCTGTTCAAGACACTGGTTGTGGAATTTCTGCAGAACAGCAACAGTCAATTTTTGATGTTTTCCATCAGGTCAATTCTTCCGAAATTAGGGTAGATAGTTCAGATCTTACGTTGCAAAAAGGAACGGGCCTCGGTCTGGCCTTAGTTCAAAGTTTGATGAAATTGCTGGGAGGATCTGTTTCGCTGGAAAGCGTATATGGTAAGGGAAGCACCTTTACTATTCACTTTCAGGGATCTTGCAACCCTAAACTAGAAACCTGAACCACAAAACTAAAATTTTCCAACTTGAACAACTTTTCTAAATCTGACCACCCTGAAGCGCAACTTGGAATCGGATACGCCTTCTTAGCTTTTCTCTCTTGGGGGATTCTTCCCATTTACTGGAAGTTGCTCGATAACGTTCCTTCCTTTGAAATCCTGGCCCACCGTACGTTATGGTCAGCTGTATTTCTCCTTG
>JAKUUI010000168.1 GCA_022448485.1 SAR324 cluster bacterium | reverse complement strand
ACAAACCGTGCTATAGAAGTGCCAGAGGGAATCGGCTTTCATAAAGGCGTACGCATCTTACATCCGCTTGAGGACACGGCCATAATTGAATCAGTTCTGAAAGAAGCCAGAAACGCTGATTATCCTCCGGAATGGTCAGACAAAATTCTGGAAAAGTTTTGATGCTGAGTGGCAGGAAAAACAAGTACAGACCTCGACGTCTTTTCCTGAAGGAGTTGCAGCCGGGGAAAGGAGGATACACGTACGAATTTATTTCAGCCTATGCTGCTCAGAGCAGTTTGCAGGACTCAGAAACCAAAACCGAAAGTAATTAATAATATTCCTGCAAAAGCTTTGATATCAGCCGGTGTTTCAGTTGCCTTTGCCAGTGTTGTAGACGTTTCTGTTCCAGACTTGAGTTTAACTGTTGCTTTATCGCTCAGTATACTGCCGCCCTGGTACCAATCTATGCCAAAAAACCCTCCCCATTCATATGTCCATTCGTTGCCAATTCCATAATTCAACTGAGTTATTGAATAATCAATATCATAGGTCACACCGGAATAAACCCAATCCGGATATGAAATATTGTAATTGGCATATCCGAACGGAATGTTGAATGAGTCTCCGATATAGTATCTGCCGGTTACTTCTGCAGTACTGAAATTAATATTTTGGGCTTTCGTTGAATAACCCGTTGATGAGTTATAGTCCATATAGGAATAACTGTATTTACCGGAACCGTAAGTCAATCCAAAAGTCCAGTCTTCACCGGGAAACTCCAGCACAAACGGAGTTGATGTTGCGTACATTAAATGAATTCCTGTTTTCATTCCTAATCTTAACGTCATGTCTTTTCTGTTGGAAGCAGAGTCGGCCGCAAAAACAAGGCCACCGCAAAAGAAAACTGACAAAACCAGCAAACTTAATATCTTTTTCATAAGTATCATCAGGGTAAAGACTTGTTAAATACAAACAGCAGAATTACTGCTCACAAAAATTATCGAAAAAGTCTCATGTCGATCCGGTGATATCTGACCTTGTACAACACTCATCATCCTGCCGAAAAACTTGGGTTGCCGGACAAATCCCCTGAACCTCATGCAATCATTAAACCAATAATTTATTTATCATTCCTGACCTGCATGAAGAATATGAAAAATTCAGAAATTTTTCTCTTGTCAGAATAAAAGAACTGGAGTATACGTCATAAAGTTAAATTGAGATTATAATTTCTTATATTAACAGACGTGGGAAATTTTTACTGGGAAGGAACAGACAAGCAGGGTTCACTGCACGAAGGCGCACTGGAGTCGCATAGCCGGGAGGCAGCCAAAGAGCATCTACTGCAGGAAGGATATTACAGGGTTCGCTTTTGGAAAATTCAGCAGTCACATCTGCACAGTAGTTTAAACAATACTGAGATCACAGAATTCTTGCTGCAGCTCCACCGCCTGCTCAAATCCGGAGTTGAATTGGATGATGCTTTAGGGTTTGCAATACAGGAGCAAAAAAACAATGTTTTAAGTTTCCTGCTCTGCCGGATTCGCCAGGATTTGCGGGAGGGACTTTCAATGAGCAGCGCTATGCGGCACTACCAGGCATTTCCGCAGATTGTCGCAAAAATGATTGAGGTTGCGGAAAGTACTGGACGACTGACAGAGGTGCTGGGGATGCTGTTGGAATTTTACCAGTTTCAACAAAAAATGATTCTGGAGCAAAAACGGCTGCTCAATTATCCTCTGGTGGTATTCAGCATTTTCATAGTCCTGTCTCTGGGCGCAGTTATTTTCATGGTACCGATGTTCAAACGCATGTACGCAGGTCTCGGGGAGGACCTGTTTTGGTTGACTCGGGCTCTGGTAAAATTAAGTGATTCCCTGCGCTTTAATCCGGAAGCATGGATTTTAGGCACACTGTTTTCCGGAGCAATAATTGTTTTTGTTTACAGATTGTTTGGATGGTATTGGCTCTTGAATCTGATTCCCGGTGGAAAGCGCCTTCAGCAAAGCGTACAGATGCTGTTCTACAGTCGTAGTATGGAAATCATGCTTCTCACAGGTGTGCATTTGCAGGAGGCACTGGCTTTGGCGGAAGAGATGTTTCCGAAGCTGCTGCGTAAACGAATTGCTCCGGTACGGGAAGCAGTTGATTCCGGAAAGTCCCTGTGTGATGCTTATGCAATGGTTCCGGTTTTTTCGCCAATGTTTGTGAAAATGGTTGCACTCGGAGAATCAAGTGGACACCTTCCTTCAAGTTTTGCGCGAATCGGCTCACACAATCAGGAATCACTGAAAAAAATAATGGCCTGGGCCAGTACGCTGATTGAACCGCTGTTGATGATTTTGATCGCTTTGGGCGTGCTTGGCTTTCTCTTATCGATGTACCTTCCCCTGTTCAGAATGGCTGAGCGGTTTTAAATCAAACGGCAGCTCTTCTCCCGAATAATCCAGCGCCCTTTCCATCCAGTTTGGCGAGTCCGGATGATGTACTTGAAAATCCGGGATGTGACCGAGACCGATTTCCAGCAGACGCAGAATCAGTTTTGCAGTCAGGCCCCAAATATCAAAACCCTGATAATCAAAATGATGTGCCAGTACAGTTGCAATCGGTGTTTTGAATTCCTCGGTCCAGTGACTGTCGCCGTTCATGAAAAAGGTGAGGGGCACCTTGAAGACGGATTCAATTTCAGCT
>JAKUUI010000167.1 GCA_022448485.1 SAR324 cluster bacterium | reverse complement strand
TATTGAAAACGAAAACGTTAAATTTTTCAGAACCAAAACCAGCACTTGGCAGTATGTTCCTTTGAGTAAAACTGCACTAGCTTTGATAGGCAACACTGTCAACTGTCCGCCAGGCGCAAAGGTTTTCAAAACTCCAAAAGACCGACAATGCAGATACATTCTTGAAAAGTGGGGCAAACAGGCAAAAATTAAGAAACACCTGCATTGGCATATAGGACGGCATTCTTTCGCAACTTTAAACCTTACACAAGGCGTTGACCTTTACACTGTTTCAAAACTTTTGGGACACAAAAAAATAGCCACAACTCAAATTTACGGGAAAGTGATTGACTCAGCAAAGCGGAAAGCAGTTGAATCACTTCCACAACTCGAGCTGTGAGGGAAACATGAAATACAAAGATTTAGCTGAACAGTTATTAAAGTGTTGTTTGGCTTTGAGGAAAGATAACGAGCTGCAAACAAAAAAATCAAGGCACAGGCTGAAGTTATAGAAATGATGGAAACCGAAATGATAGATCACGGACTACTAAAAAGAGAACCAGCAAAAAGACACCTGAGAGTAGTGAAATGATAAAAGACGAATTTGGCGGTTGGATGTTCGATTTAGTCGAGCGAGAAGCACTAACTGATATTCTCAAAGATAAATTTGACAGCAAGCAAATTGATACTTTCTTAATATGGCTTGAATACATTTGCTATCAGATGAAGATATGGCAAAAATTACCAAGTTTTCAAGAAGTTGAAGGATATGCTGAACCAATCTTGAACAGTATCAAAAAAACAACTGATTTTTTGCGTTTGCTGGAAAAGGAAAAACTTGCTAAAGGAATACCATTTGGCTTTCCTAATTTTATTGGTAGCGATAGGGAGAGGTATTTGGTTGTCGACGGTAAAGTGGTATCAATTTTAGACAACCGACACCACAACAGCAATCATGTTTTAAATATTATTCAAACTGCAAAGACCGCTATTCCATTACTGGAGGAACTACAATCGCAATTTGAAAGACAGTTACGAGAATGGAAAGGTGAACCTGTAAAACCAACGGCAGACAGTCATTCATTTGTGTTCGATATTGCAAAACGGTATTTTGAAATTTTCCATATAATGCCGACCACCACTAAAAAGGGAACTTTTGATAAAGTTGTATGCATTGCTCTAAAATCTGTAAACTTACCTTTTGAATATCCAGAAAAAAAAGTTAGAGCGGCAGTAAAAAAACTAAAAGCGACAATAGCCACCTAATATATTTCCCTAACGGCAGACTACTTCCTTGTTCTTTCATTGTAATCTAGTTTCAAGTTGCCAATCTTGGCATTTGATTAACCCTGTACCAATGGTTACAAAATGGAAAATAATCCCACCACTAAAAACGTGTTTGACAAGTTGACAGCGATCGAATCCTTGCTTGTTGCGACACAACCTAAACCACTGACATTGAAGGAAGCGGCGGAATTTCTTGATTTTTCGAGGTCTTATCTTTACCGCTTAACGTCTCAAGGCCGTGTTCCTTGTTACAAACCTGAAGGCAAGCGGGTTTATTTTGACAGAGCGGAGCTTGTGGACTGGCTTAAACGGAATCGAATCCGACCGCAGGAAGAAATCGAAGAAACGGCGGCATCTTATATTGTCAATCACTGAGGCATTAACGCACAAAGGCCAGTCACCGAACCGAAACGGAAAGACCAGCCTTTGAAAACTTTACCAAGAATTGATCTTTTAGAATATCCTATCTTCCTGAAAGTCTCAAGGTATTGGCATATCCGAAAGTAAATGATGAAATACTCAGATTTTGAACTTTGGCAAAATATTCAACAGCATCCTGACTTCTCCAATTTTAGCGGCACTGACAGCGATCTGAGAGACAAAAATAAAGAAAACCCTGGACTATCAATTAACCTGGATATAGGTCAATGGTATGACCACAACTCAGGGAAAGGCGGCGGATTATTTGAACTCGCAAAAAGTCTTAATGTTCTTCCAGATAAAGAAAAGAAGATTCCCACCGCAAATGCAATTTGGAATAAATCGAAACGAAATGATGAGGCGGTAAAACTTTATTTCACAGAAGGCCGCCGTATTCCAGAAAATCATTTTGCAGATATTTTCAGACTTTTCCGAGAAGATCAATATAAAGGTAGGCAAATCATCCACCCCTACTTTTCTTTTGATTCATGGCAGTCTGAACTAAGCGGAAAACTTTTTGATGTTCCACGAATTCAAAGAATTTGGTTTGATTCCAGCGGACACAAGACCGTCAAGAAACACTTAGGCAAAACCGGAAAAACGCCTGTTAGCTTTCCACTTCCACCTTTCAACGAAAACCGAGAATCAAAAAAAGCGGTCATCCTTGAGGGAATTGAAAACGCTTTGAGTCTAAGAGCGCATTATTCAGATTCATGGTTATTTGTGGCTACCTGCAAAAGCGGGCTGAAATGCTTGCCGGAATTTATGGAAAAGTTTGAAGAAGTGCTGATTCTTGCTGATCACGACTTTGACAGTGAAACATATCCAGACAAAAGCAACCACCCACCACGGAACAAAACCGGACAGGCCGAAGCATGGCGACTTTTAGATGTACTCATAAAACAGGCCTACACCACCGGTAAGCAAAACTTCTCCTGTAAAGCAGTCATGCCCGGGCAAGCCGGAAAAGACGCTAACGACGCACTGAGAGCCGCACAGCTACCTGAATTTATAGATGGTTTAATAGATATTCCA
>JAKUUI010000166.1 GCA_022448485.1 SAR324 cluster bacterium | reverse complement strand
AGAACTCCTTTTGAATTGGCAAAAAGCAGACGTTCTCTTAAAAAACTCTTGAGGGTGTTTAGCATATCCTCGTAATCTGATTGTTATGTGATTGTAGGTGATGTGCTGTCTTTGGAAAACATCAAAATCACAGGCACTTGATATTCCGCTATCACTTTTGCCAGTTCCGACTCGCCTCGCAGAGCGGTAACATCTTTGACGGCCTTGGCTACTAAAAATTGCAGATAGAATTCAAAAACTAGTAAACTCATTATGATAATTTCATATTTATTTTCATCACAACCTGAAAGTTGATACCAACATCAGTGGTGTAAACTCATAAAAGGGTCGGTCGAATTTACTTTGCAGGATAGTACCAGTGTCGGCTGCCTTACAGAATCACACTCTGTTGAAGTTGACTTTGGACTCAAGTGGGCAGGCAATAGGCCAAAGCTCTTACTACTCCCACATGACTAGTAAACGTTCAGGAATCTTGTTGATCCTCTGTATACCAAATGATGATTGGATTCTGAAACGACTCGAATCCGTGAATGAGCATTTAGACTTTCCTATCGAATTTTTCATTCTTAAAGAATAGAGGTTATATGTTTAGAAAAACATTAATAGCTTTTGTTCTTTCATTAATCAATGCCTAAACCAAACTCACAAAAATCTTCCTACCAGGTAGTGACATAGGTTATGATATTAGTTGAAATGGAAGCGTAATGGTAAGGGATCTGAGTTATCATAAAGCGAATCAAATTTGCAAAAGAGGGGGCAACATTGTCATACATAAATCTGGAGTTTGAAGCCATATGATGGTAACACAATATTTTCAAAAGTATCCGTATGAAGTCGTCCGATGATGACCAAATCGACCAGTGAACCAGTTTGGACCAAAGAACGTGCACTGACCCTGGCTGCATTAATTGGGTGCCTTTCCATCTACGGTATCACGATCAGTCTATTTACGCCGCTACTGTCGCTGATCCTGGAAGCACGTGGTGTCAGCAGTACACTGATCGGTGGCTTGGCCATGGCGGCTCCAGCGGGAATAATAATCGGCTCTTTTGCTGTTCCATGGTCTTTGAGAAAACTGGAAGGACGTAGTCTTCTGCTTGGCGGTGTGGCTTTTGAGATCGTACTCATTTTCGCTCTCATGAATACACAGTCGATCATAGCATGGTTTGCGATCCGGTTCCTCGGCGGACTCGTAGGTTCGGTGCTGTTTGTTGTCACCGAGACATGGATAATAGAAATAACACCCCGTGTACATCACGGACGTGTCATGGGTTTTTACAACACCACTCTGGCGTTAAGTTTTGCTCTAGGACCTTTGATGCTTTCAGTGACGGGGACACAAGGTACGCTGCCGTTTCTTGTCGGTATTGGCTTGATGGTCCTGGCTGGATTACCTCTTTTGTCGGCTGGACGCTATGTCCCGGCTTCTAGCGACAATCCAAGTTTTGGTGTGGTTAGTTTTGCCTTCGTAGCACCGCTGCTTGCGTTGGCCTGCTTTGTGGTGGCTTTCAAGGAACTTGCAACTACCAGCCTGATGCCAGTCTACGGATTAAGGATTGGGATGTCCGAATCTTCTGCGACTTTGATGCTGTTCTTTGGTGCCGCTGGTGGTGCCTCGCTACAGTTTCCCATAGGTTGGGCTGCTGATCACTTTAATCCACGTAAGGTATTAGTAGCGTGTGCTCTGGCTGGATTAGTAGGTGCAGCAGTCTGGCCGTTCGTCGTGGGTGTACCATTTCTTTTATGGACAACTCTGTTTCTGTGGTGGGGGGTTTTTGCCGGTATATATACAGTTGCCATGATTCTCGCCGGTCAATGGTTCAAGGGGGTGGAACTGGCTACAGCCATGGGCGCATTTGGAGTGTTTTGGGGTGTGGGAGCATTTGTCGGTCCAATGGTTGGGGGAGCAAGTATGGACCTGTGGAATCCATACGGACTGCCACTGACACTGGTGATCGTCGCAGGTCTTTTTTTCGTGATCAGCCTTTTCACCCGGTTTTACGGCCTGCCAAAAATCTAAAAAGTTTCATGTGCAAGTTCAGTGGATTACGTTTCTCGTTCTATCTTGATCGAATGAATGGGATGGATTAACTTGAAGAGTGAAGGGGGGTTGGACTAACGATGCATCCAAGGCCAAGCCCATCAACACATAAAGTAGTTAGTCTCATTTCCTCCAATAATGTAGAAAATCAGCCCGCCTAAGCCGATCATTTATGGGTACAAAAACGGGTATATTTGAACTACAAATTTTGTAATACCTGCATTAGCAAAAGATAAACAGTCGAATGTGGCTGACTCCGACTCATGGAATATGACTGACTTCGCAGAACGCCTCGTTGCAGCAGGCTCCATCCTCGATATCGGTTCGGATATCCGCATTAAGGAGTGCATTGACGGTTTGTCCCGTCTCGCTTGTGGATAGCCAGGTACCCTTGGGCGTATAAAGCACTCCGGGCAAGACTGCGTCGGTAATCCGCGCGATCAGCAATGTCTCACCACGCTCGTTATGAACCCGCAGCTTGTCACCGTCCGAAATACCGCGCATCTCCGCGTCCAATGGATTGATCTCCACTTCTTCCTGCCCATCCGACAACGCGCATCCACCGAAGGTCGCATTGGTCCGCTTCGAGGAAGAGGGCGAGATTATCGACAGGGATGCAGGTATTGGGAACTCCATGCTGGGTTTGAATAAAATCCTTCAGGTCAACACTTATGGCCCAAAA
>JAKUUI010000165.1 GCA_022448485.1 SAR324 cluster bacterium | reverse complement strand
AGACTCGTGAACGTCTGCTGACAGGTTTGTTGTTTTCTGCAGTTGATTACCTAGACGCACTTAAACTGCGCAAGGTCATTTTGGAGGATTTTCTAAAGCAGGTTTTTGACAAAGTGGATGTGCTTCACGCGCCTGTTGTGCCAATACCTGTTCCTACACTGGAAGAGTCAAACATACAGGCAAATCCGGGTTTCATCGAATATCTTACTTTGCTCGGCCACTTTACACGCCCTTTTGATTATCTTGGCCTTCCTGCTTTGTCAGTACCGGCCGGATTGACAGATAATGGATTGCCTTCCGGTTTTCAGTTAGTTGCTCCGCCTTTTGAAGAAGCACTGTTGTTTCGTACTGCTCGTGCTTTTGAAAAAGAAAATCCGTGGTCCTATCCTCAAGTAACCTTGGACTGATCTTTGCTTATAAATTAAAGTTGACTGTCTTGAATAAAGTCTGAAACCCACACAGTCATTTCGACCGTAATTAATATCTTAATGATATTAGTGTGGTGGCTTATATAATATTTCTTGCTTCGCTCGAAATGACACGGTTTAAGGGCTTTTACAACTGCATCAAAGTTTTACATATAATTATTTCAATTATTCCTTGACATAAAACTCATTTTCAACGAAAATCCAGAATCAGATCGATCATCAAAATTTTTTTTTGATACTATTTGAAAAATATTATTAATCAGCAAAACCTGCTGAGTCTAGAATAAATAAATTCATTTCAGTTGTTGTTATTGATATCCATCTTAAAACTTGCAAATTCAGCTGGATGTGCAATGCTTCTACCTAAAGATAATGATTCAAATCAATCTGTTAAATTTAGTTGAGGAAACTTAAGCATCAAATATTGGAAACATGAATCAGGAGAAAACCTTATGAAATTCAATGTGCGACATGGGGCATTTACCCTTATTTTATTATTACTTGGCCTGCCTGCCTATGCAGGAGGAGGAGGAGGTGACAGCTTAATTGAGCCATTAGGTGCCATGCTGTTGGCAGCGGCAGTAGTGGCTATAATTTTGAGCTACGCCAAACAGGCAAGTTTGTTTGCATTCATCATTGTTGGCGTTTTGGGTGGAATCTTTGGTGTGAGGGAAGTCATCAACAAAGACGTTATGACCGCTTTTGTTGATATTGGAATCACGCTTTTGCTTTTTATGGCCGGAATGGAAGTCGATATTCCCGGATTGATCAAACGATGGAAACTGTTGTTGATCAACGGGTTTGGCCAGATCATCGGTTTGTTCGGCATCAGTGCGGCTCTTGGTCTGCTGTACGTCGGCATTGACGCGGATTATATGGCAGCAGCGGGTTTACCGGTGGAAAACGCCGCACCTGCCTTGATCTATTTTGCACTTTGCCTGACACTGTCTTCCACAATTTTGGTAATTGGGACACTCAAAAGTACAGGCCAAATTGCTGAAGAACATGGTCAGGTAGCACTCGGACTGATGGTCCTGCAAGATATTGTAGCGGTAGTAGCACTTGCCATTCTCGGCAGCCTGAATCCAGACAAAGTCGGTGGCGCTTCACTGGGGGTTGAAGTTGCGATGATTTTTGCAAAAATGATCGGCCTGGCCATCGTCCTTTATTTTGTGACCAAGTATCTTCTCAATCCACTTTTCAAGTTTTTCGCACAATCAGGCGAGTTGCTCTTTATCGGCACTTTGGGATATGGTATGGGAGTTGCGGGACTTTGCGAGGTTATTCATTTTTCTTCAGGAATCGGTGCTTTTTTTGCTGGAGCCACTCTTGCTGCACTGCCATATCGACATGAGATTGAGGACAAAGTAGAGCCCTTGAAAGCCTTTGGCGTTATTCTCTTTTTCATGGGTCTCGGCTTTGAAATTTCCGACTTGAAACCGGAACAGATGCTAGGCGGTTTATCAGAAGGTCTTATACTTGCGATATTGGTCGTTATATTAACTATCCCATTGATGCTTATTTTGGGATACCTCAGTCGTTTGAACGGAAAACCTTCCTTTCTAATGGGTGCCATCATCAACCAAAGTTCCGAATTCTCCTTGATGCTGGCAGTGCTATGTTTGCAGTACAAGCTCTTTGATGCTCATCTATTCATTGTAATCACTTTGGTAGTGTTGATCTCATTTTTCTTTTCTTCACTGGGGCATCAATTTCTTGAACCTATCTATAACGCATTTTCCAAATTACTGAGCTTCATGGACGGACGATCGACTGCTGAAGCAGAGTCCGGTACTGAAGAGTTTGTGATGGAAGGACACGTAGTTATCATGGAATATAATGAGCTGGCAATTGAAATTGCTGACTTTTACGCCCAGCGGGGACAACAAGTTTTGCTATTGGACTTAGATCCGCACATTATAGAACATTTTGAACATCAGCACGGTAACAGTAACATCCACGCACACTACTCAAATATGGCAGATCCAGATGTTTGGGAAGACCTGGCTTTTGACAAGGCAAAAGTGGTGATCTCGTGTATGGATGGAGGACAGGAAGCAGAATTGGCGATTTCCCGCTGGCTCAAAAAACAGGCTCCGGACGTTCCGTTTCTTGCTGCCACCTCCTCGCATGAAGAAACTTTGGAATTGTATGGAGCAGGTGCACGTTATGTAATTCAAACAGAGTACCTGGCGGCAAAATCCTTCCGCAATATGTTTGAAATGGAAGAAACTAAGCAACCCAAAGAAGCTTTCCGTGAAGCTGGTGAAAACCATTTTTCTGAAACAAAAAAACTGCAAGAGGGTTTAGGCGAAGCTTTTGCTAAAGTTTAATTTCATGCTAAACAAATATACGAAGA
>JAKUUI010000164.1 GCA_022448485.1 SAR324 cluster bacterium | reverse complement strand
CTTGTGGCTATGTCAGAACGTACGGGCATGAGCGTCAGTCAGGTAACCGACGAGGTGTTGTACACCGGCTTGATTGAGATGCAGGAGCTGCCTGAACTTGATGAGTGAGGGGGGTAGGGAGAGTCTGGGGGCACCCATTGATACATAAAGTAGTTAATCGCATTTCTGCCTAGATGCTTCCTCAGGTGACACCACTAATTCTTCACAGTCAGACACCCTCCTGTTACGCTGGTATAATTTTGAATCACTTTTGAGTAAAAATTTGACCAGAGTATTTTGGAAGAACACACCTTGACATTTCTCTCTCACCATCAGCTACTTCAGCAATCGACTCTGTACTTCAAAACCATATTGTGAATACTTGACAAGCATGTCATAATCCATTCATTTATTCACTAAATTACCAGTTGCAATACCATCTTCGTCAGGGTCTATTAGTATACTGCTTCCAACGGTCAGTCTACTTAATGTTCAAGAGATGAGGTTGGAAGACTGAATCGATTATTACTCTTATCTGAGAATTTTCCATGGCTGAGACAAAAACAGAAAGGAAAGTCACAGTAATCCTAGCAACAGATGTTGTGGGTTACAGTACCAAAATGGAAGAAAATGAGGATCAGACACTTAAGAATCTTAAGGCTTGCCGAAGTATCATTGATGGATTAGTAGAAGAATATCACGGACGTATCTTCAACACAGCCGGAGACTCTGTCCTTGCTGAGTTCCAAAGTGCAGTCGAAGCTGTGATTTGTGCCTCAGAGTTTCAAAAAACAATAAAGGAGCGTAATAATTCCGTACCTGAAGAGGAGCAGATGGAGTTCCGCATAGGCATCAACATGGGGGATGTTGTCATCGAGGGTGATAATCTTTATGGTGATGGAGTCAATGTCGCTGCACGGTTGGAGGCACTTGCGCAGTCAGGAGGGATATGCCTGTCAAAAAATGTTCACGAGATTGTTAACAAAAAGACCGACTTTCAATTTCATGATCTAGGAGAGCAGAAGGTCAAGAACACAGTCCTTCATGCCGTGGATGTTTCGATAGAGGGGGTCTCCAAAAGAAAACCGCCACAACCTCATAAGCAATCGTCATCCACAAAGCTCGCATTACTTGCGGCGGCACTGGTTCTCATGGTTGCAGGAGCGGGAATCTACGCCCTCATCCCGAAGTTTGATGAAGAAAAAAGAGTGCTGTTCGGGGATTTGAGCGTTGTGGTGCTTCCCTTGAAGAATGTTTCGGAAGATGAAAAGGACGCTGCCTTTGTCAATGGCCTCTCCAACTCCATCCGGACACTTGTTGCCAAAACCAAGAGGTTCAGCGTCATTTCTCAGACGACTTCCTCGGCTTATAAAAACTCGCAAAAGCCTCTAAAGGAAATTGCGGAAGAGTTGAACGTTGATTACTTGATCGAGGGCGGTTTCCAGCGTTTGGGAGAGGATATCTCGATCAATGTGGTAATGGTGGAAGCCAAGACCGGAAAAATGGTCTGGGATCAAACATACAATGAGAAATTTGTGAAATCCCTCAGATTGCAGCAGGAAATCGCCTTGAATGTCGTCAGCCACCTCACCAACAAGTATGGCGGTTTCTGGGCGACCCTTGTGGAACAGGAGATTCCGGATATCGGTTTCGGGCAGTCGGAAAACATGGATGCTCATCAACTCATCTTGATGGGTTGGAGAGAGTTTTATACCAGCTTTGCGAATGACACTGTGAACCGTCTGTTACGAGCTGTTGACTTGGGGAAGCAATCCCTTGAAATGGAAGAGGCCACGGAAACGTATGGGCTGCTTGCTTACAGCTATGGAAGGCTCGCTGGCATAACCAAAGAGCGGAAGTATTTTGAGGAGGCTCTTGCCATTGCGGAAAAAGGCCTCAACTTCGATCCATCTGCGGACCTCATTTACCGTGCCATGGGTTACGCTGAATTCGATTTGCGTCCATTGTTTGAAAAGGTTGATCCGGACCTACAAACCATCCTTGGTTTGTATGACAAATCCATTCAGTACAATCCGAGCGATTCCAACTCCTACACTTGGAAAGCACTGATCTATGCGAAATTTGGCCAAGGCGAAAAAGCGGTAAAAAGTGCAAAAAGGGCACTCGAGCTTAGCCCCAAAATGCAGGGCTGGGAGTGCTGGCCTTATGCCTTTACCTATTTTGTCGTTCGAGACTTCAAGAACATGCTGATTTATTCAAAAAAAGGAAGAAATTGTGAAGAGTTTGCAGCAATCGCCGCTTACGAGTTGGGGCAGAAAGAGGCTTCCCTGCAATTGTTCAGTGAATATGTCAAAGGTTACAAAAAACAGTACAAAGAAGATTACACTTTTGACGTGCTGAAAAATCGAAAACATTTTCTAGTTGAAAAGGAAAATGCGGAATTCCTTCGACGCCTCAAGGTTATTTATGACGCATGGGCCTTAGCCCCTCAATCCTGAGTTGTGGGGAAATTCATGATGACGGATTGAGCCTTTCTTAATCTGGAATTAAAAGATTCCTACTACGATTCTTCAACAGGAGTCTGGTCAGACGGAGGAGGTACTCTCACCCTGGATGGAGAAGTCATTCTCACTACCCCATCGGCTCTTCTATAAAATTCCAGTTCTTGAAGTACGGTCATTTCCTGATAGATCAAATCGAAAAATGGGCCTTCACCCACACAATTTTTACGTTTTGATCTATCTTCATACATTAAAAAGTTCTTACTAGAGACAAAGATATATTTGCGAGTCTTATGAGGAGTCATTGTTTCACCTGATGTTCCAGAAATATAACTCCCGTCCTCTTGTAATATCCATCTTAATTTCTTAATTTTTCCCATATCACTCCTTTTAAATTATTCATTGGAT
>JAKUUI010000163.1 GCA_022448485.1 SAR324 cluster bacterium | reverse complement strand
CAGAGACATGGACTTGTGGCTCTGTCACAACTGCAACGACTGCACCGATCAATGCCCCAGAGGAGCAAAACCGGGAGAGGTGATGTCTGCGCTCCGCAATCAAACCATCGAACACTATTCCTACCCGCAGGCCATTTCTAAAGCAGCAAAATCGGCAAGAGGAAACGTCGTATTGTTTTTGATTCCAATGGTCCTGATTGCCCTTGCTATCGCGATGAAAAACATCGAAAGCGGCTTTGCGTTTTTAACCGCAAAACCAATTGTTTACGCAAACATGCTGTCGGTGAAATATATTGATATTCTGTTTTTGCCGCCAGTTTTTTTTGCTGTATTTAATTCCTATAAGGCAATCAGCAACTTCATTAGCGGACTCAAAGAACAGTACCCTCCCACAGACAGAGGAGAAAATTTACTGCCTGCCGTAAGAGGCACAATCCAGGATGTACTCTCGCACATTGAGTTCAAAAAGTGCGGCACTAACAAAAGCCGCAATGTTTCACACAGACTAATGATGTACGGTTTCATTGGACTTTTCATAACAACAAATGCCGTGTTTGTTTTGTACTGGCTCAACGAATTTGGTTTTGATGTTCAGGTGACACCACTTCCATTTTTTCATCCGGTTAAAATACTGGGGAACGTGAGCGCCTTTGCGGCCTTTGCAGGAATTTATCTGATTGTAAGGGACCGTGTGAAAAATTCCGGGACAAGCATTTTGTCGTTGTTTGACTGGATGTTCATTGGAAACATGTTTTTCACAGTTGTAACCGGAATTTTGTGTCAGGTTTTTCGTGTGGGTGATCATGCAAATCTGGCATTTTTAACCTACTATATCCATTTAGTTATGGTCTTTTATTTGCTAGCCTATGCACCTCAGACTAAATTTGGTCATATCCTTTTTAGACCTGCGGCGATGATTTATTCCCGTTATTCCGGACGTAACATAGATATTTTCAGAAACTTGTAAGTAGTCATATTTTGATTTCTTTTTAATTAAATAAATGATTGATCCATACAGCTCAGAAGTTTTGAAACCCCTTTATGTAAAGGATGAAGCACGTCGGAATGTACTGCTTGAGGAAGCAGAAAAAATTCCATCTACAGTTATCTCTTCTGCAGCAGCAGCAAATGCTGTGATGCTGGGTGGAGGTTATTTTAATCCGCTAAGCGGCTACATGGATCTCGCAGATGTAATTGGTGTGGCGGAACGAATGCAAATGTCTTCCGGATTGTTCTGGCCAACTCCAGTCGTTAATATGCTGAGAGGAAACTCCTTATGCACAGAAATCAAATCTGCCAGAAAAATTGCTCTTCGTGATCCAAATGTTGAAGGAAATCCTGTCATTGCAGTTCAAACTGTTGAAAAGATTGAAATTGTAACTGAGAAACAAATTGGGGAAATTATAAAACATGTATATGGTACCACAGACCGGGAGCATCCCGGAGTTGCCGCATTTACTGAAGCAGGAGACACGCTTATTTCAGGACCGATTGAAGTCCTGAACTTTTCTTATTTTTCAACTGAATTTCCAGATACCTTCAGAACCGCAGTGGAAATCAGAAATGAAATAAAGGAGAGGGAATGGGAGACGGTCATTGCTTTTCAAACTCGTAACCCGATGCACCGTGCTCATGAAGAGCTTTGCCGGATGGCACAAAATGAATTGAATTCGGACGGAATTTTAGTACACATGCTGCTCGGTAAGTTGAAAAAAGGTGACATCCCGGCAGACGTGCGCGATGCCTCAATCAGGAAAATGGTTGATCTTTATTTTCCAGAAAACACAGTGATGATTGCCGGATACGGTTTTGATATGCTTTATGCAGGACCAAGAGAAGCTGTTTTGCACGCTATTTTTAGGCAAAATTCTGGTTGTTCCCACCTGATTGTGGGACGTGATCACGCAGGTGTTGGTGATTATTATGGAGCATTTGAGTCACAAACTATTTTTGACAGATTACCGGATGGAATATTGCAGATTGAAATTTTCTGTGGTGATCACACTGTTTGGTGTCACAAGTGTGAAAAGGTGATGATGATGCGAGATTGTCCGCATGGCAAGGAAGATTATCTTCTGCTTTCCGGTACAAGGGTTCGTGAAATACTGGCCAATGGCGAGAAACTTCCTCCTGAGTTTTCTCGTCCTGAAGTTGCAGAGATTTTGTCCGAATATTACCAGACTTTGTAAAATTATGTTATGAATGATCTGAAGCTGTAGTAGCGGAAATTTACTAAGGAACGCATGGGAAAAGTTTCACAATCCTAACAATCTATTCACCGCAATGAGCATAGAAGTCTTAGTAATTACAAAGATATTTTATTGAATTACAGAGGAGGAAGGCCTCCAGTTGGATGAGCAAACACTTTCCGTCTTGAAGAAGAAATTGGTGATAGAATGAATTATCTGGTTTCAATTGCAGATAAATTTGAAATTGAAATATTGGAAGTGGGGATAGAAAATATTAAACTCAATACAAAGGAATATCCTGCTTCACAAGTTAGAGGGGGTTATATAGAATATGATTAGTATCCTGGTGTTTTTAACTACTCAACTTCTCTACAAGTTATATAAATTCAGTTAGATTATAAATTGTATGGTAACTCAATTCCTTGAGTTTCTAAGTAAGACCGGGAAATATGTTTTTGGAGTCGTTCTGCTGTTTCTCTGTCGGCTTCAGACTGATCTTTTTCTTCCATACGATCAAAAACTTCGCTTCTGCTAAAATATGCAGTAGGGTAGTATGGATCCAATTCGACAGCCTTATTTAGGTCTAGCAAAGCAGATTCATTTTGTTTAAGTCCTAGCCAAGCATTGCCTCGGCTGCAATATCACTTGGCACTGTCTGGCTTG
>JAKUUI010000162.1 GCA_022448485.1 SAR324 cluster bacterium | reverse complement strand
CGGGCATGGGCATGGGGACTGAATAAGATTTTTGCATGCAGCATCCCGTCAATTTTTAGATCTTCAACATATTTAGCTTTACCGGTTACTTTTTCAAGTCCCTCAATCAAGGGGTAACCTTTTCCAAGGTACCGATAATTTTTTTTATTCTTCTTCATACAACATCCTTTTTAATTCCTTCGTTGCATGTGGTTTTTCATTTGTACCACTTGGATTCGGTATTAGCACAAATTGTTAAGCTCAGTTGAAAATTGATCATGTTCCATCCTTTTATGCGTTCCAGATGAAGCCATTTTACCTAACGAAACTGTGTCTTTGAAAGCCGATCCGGTAATGAGGCAAATTATGTGATCGTTTGCACCAACTTCGTCTCTCTTTACTGCTTCATAAAGACCGGCTAGTGCTGTAGCACCTGCCGGCTCGCAGAAAATTCCCTCATTTGAAGCTATTGTTTTCTGAACAGAATAAACCAAATCATCTTCGACCAGGTGACCCATGCCGTTCCTGGTTTTTAGATGATTAATGACATCATCAGCATCAAGCAGATTCGGCACCTGAAGCCCACTTATTTCAGTTTCGCACTGGACCTCTTTACCCCCATTAAGTTCTTTACGAATGGCCGAAGCCATGGTGTCATTGCCAAGAGGTTGAACACAGTGGATTCGGGGGAAATGTTCAATTTTCTTCAATTTCAATAAAATTTCAAAACCACGAGCAACAGAGAGAGTCAGACCTCCTCCTCCTGCAGGGCAGAAAATGTGGTTTATAGTCTGTAATTGCTCTTCCAACTCAAAAGCTATACTTTGAACACCTGTCATTCCAATTGGAGAAAATTTGTAGGCACTAATCTGGAGAGACGCATTCTCAGATTCACCTTGCTTTCTAATTAATTCAAAGGTGTTTTCAGTAACCTGAGGATCTTTCCCAAAGTTCTTAATTTCATAGAGTTCAGCACCATAGGAGAGCATCTGTTGTGTTTTTGCCTGTGTTATTCCGTCCACAACTGCTATCACACAACGTATTTTTGCTGTAGCACAATATGCTGAAAGAGCGGCACCTGTGTTTCCGCTGGAAGTCGCAATACAAAGCTTCTTGCCTTCCATAAACATGTGCGAAATGGCAAAAGCCGCAAAGCGATCTTTGTATGAACCGGTGGGGCTGACTGTTTCAAGCTTGAAATAGAGATTTTTCAAACCGAGTTGTCTGCCAATTTCTCTGGATTTAATCAGAGGTGTATTTCCTTCACCCAAACTTATACGATTTTTCTCATCGAGAGTTGGAATAGCAAGTGGAAGTTCCCAGATATTCATGATTTAAATCCATCCGCAATCATGAACAAACTGTCTCCAACATGTGTACTTGGAAGCATCCGGCGCATTCCCACGTATCCTTGAATTGGTGAAAATATCTCCTCAAGAAGTTCGCCGGAAAGACTTTTTATTGTGCCAAGACTTTCACCTTTTTTTACCAAATCAAGCAAGTTTTTGTCTGGTTGAAAAAAACCATCTGTTGTTGCTGACACACATTGATCAGTGTCTCCATTTCCAGAAAGGTAGTATTTTGACGGGGAGCCTTCCAGTTTCCCTTGCATCATACCGATAAGTTTCATCACATTGAGAGCACCACGTAAATAGACTTCCAGATCATTTTTGCTGACACAGCGAGTAGAAGGACACTCTGAGTAAATTGCCGGAATAACGTGATCATACGCATAACTGAGTGTTCGACCTTCAGCAAAATCTGGATGAGCCCATGTTACTTTCGCACGAAATGCTTCCGCCATATCTTGGCTTGTTAGCTTGTTGCCGGTTGAGTTGCATTTAAAATAACCGCACATTTGAGGCATTTCTGAGTCACTTCCGCTGGAATGGAAATCAATGTAATAATCCGCTTTGCTGATCAATATTTCGCCCATCCAGTACGCGATTTGTTCTGTTACGCTTCCTTTTGGATCACCGGGAAAAACTCTAGCCAGATTTTTTCCGTCAATGGGATTGCATCTATTTGCATCCTCATAAGCTGGTTCGTTGGCAATGACCAAGCCGACCAAGCTACCGCTGAGTTTTTCGGGTTCAATTTCATGAAAAAGGTTCATGATTGTCTGAGGCCCTTCGAACTCATCACCGTGAACACCTCCGGTGAGGAGCAAAATTGGGCCGTCTTTTTTACCTCGAATCACCAACAAGGTTTGTTGAACGGCTTCGCCCTTTTCATCTGTAGAAATTTCAACTCTCAGAATTGTTTTAAATCTTTTTTCTAGTTTGGAAATATCGAAGTCTTTTAGATGCATTTATGTTCATCAGTTTGTAAATGAATTTTTATTCAGGCAGTTTTCCCACGGCCTTGAATTTTCCACACTTTTTCGAGCTTTTGGTTCCGCAATCCATATATAGTATCATGGAGAAACACAGTGGCGTCACCATAACCAACCTGATAGTCGATCTTATCTCCAACCATAAGTGTGGTATTTTCATCTTTGAGTGTCAAAATCCCGTGTTCAGATGACATACTGACGTTTTCCAGTTCATTTAAGTTTAATGGGAGAGGTTTTGCGATCCAGCCAGGTAGTGATTTAAAACCAGCATCTGTGATTACCCTTTTTCCCGTTGGACGACTGGTTATACTGCTACGGACAAAGAGTGATGGTTGAGTTTCTGCACCCCAAGATTTGTAGGCTTGGTCTGTGAAAATGGCCCCTCCAGCCTGGATTTCGGTATAGATATTAAAATCAGTAGATATTTGATATGTTGCACTACCGGCGCCACTGATGATATTGAGTTGAATCTTCTCTTTCTCCAACATATCGACTGTATCTATTAAGCTACGTAACGATTCCGTGATAGTTTCTTTTTTTTCGACAGGATTTGTTATTCCTGCCGCATGTCCC
>JAKUUI010000161.1 GCA_022448485.1 SAR324 cluster bacterium | reverse complement strand
TGCTGAAACCCCTGAAGCAGCAGCAAAGGAAATAAAAGCAAGGTATGGGGAATACGGGGACCGAATAACACCAATACTGTATTCAGGTGAAAATGAATTAGCGCCAGCGATTCTGAATGCACTGAAAAGTTAATCGTCAATAAAGTTTTTCTCAGTCTTGGAATTTCGGCGGTCGTTTCTGAAAGAAAGCCATGACCGCCTCCATGTTGTCAGGCGAACCAATCAACTGGTTTTGAATTTTAGCTTCGACTGAGAAAATTTCTTCGTAACTACTGTCATCAGCCATACGCATTATTTTTTTCGTCTGACTCAAAGCCTGAGGCGATCTTTGTGAAAGTTTTGTTGCCCAAGCTTTTGTCTCTGAGAGAAGATTCTCACTGGGGACAACTTTGTTGGCCAGACCTAATTCCAAACATCTAGAGGCTGGAATTTTTTCAGCTTCGATAGCCATCTGATAAGCCAATTTATAGCCAACTGTTTTTGTTAGTAACCAGTTGGCTCCACCATCAGGAACCAAGCCAATGTTACTAAATACTGAAAGCAGATAAGCCTCTTCTGACATTACTGTTAAATCGCAAGCCATGGCAAAAGCAAAACCTATTCCTGCAGCAGGTCCATTGACTGCAGAGATTACTGGTTTCGGCATGTTGATGATGTTCATGAAGATCGGTTTATAGCCTTCAAGCAGCCCTTTCTCAACTGCATCAGGACCACTTGATGTATCTATTGGCTCATTGAGGTCTGCGCCTGCTGAGAAACCTCTACCTGCGCCGGTGAGAATAACGCAACGGATGGTACTGTCTTCGTAAGCAGCATCGGTTACTTCCTTCAGATCTAAAGCCATTTGTGCATTAAAAGCATTCAGATTATCTGGACGATTTAGAGTTATGGTTGCAATTTTATTCTCAACTTCATAAATAACCGTTTCAAATTCCATGTTTTATTTCTCCACTTTTCTTTCTGCTAGGTCTTTCAGATCTAGGAAATGTTTCTTTTTTTCCCTTTCCAGTAAGGCTCCCTCAATTCCCTTCTCAGAACTTTTCCTGTTGGGTTGCGGGGTATCTCGTTGATAAATTTTATAGTTTTTGGGCACTTAAAGCCCGCTATTTTTTCTCGCGAGTAAGCTATTATTTCATCCTCAGAAATAGAGGCGTCTTCTGCAAGAATAACAAAACCCATAACGGTTTCTCCCCATTTTTCATCTGGGATTCCCACTACCGCTGCATCCAATATTTGGGGATGACTCATCAAGGCATTCTCAACTTCGGCAGGGTATATGTTCTCCGCACCGGAAATGATCATATCTTTAACTCGGTCATGAATGAAGAGAAATCCATCTTCATCAAAAAAACCGGCATCGCCAGTAAAAAACCAGTCGTCCACAATGGCTTCAGCCGTTGCCTCCGGTCGGTTTAAATAACCTTTCATGACCGTGCCCGATTTTATTAGAATCTCTCCCACTTCGCCGGCACCCAATCGGTTGTTGTCGGTATCCACAATCTTAATCTCAACGCCCGGATAAGGTTGGCCACAGGATCTCAGTTTCCCTTTTGCAGGATCGTGATATTCAGGAGCCATGACTGTTCCCATGCCGCAATTTTCAGTCAGACCGTAAACCTGCCAAAAGTCACACTGCATTTGATCGATTGCTTTGACCAAGGTGTCTTCAGCAATCGGAGAAGCTCCATAAACAACCTGTCTCAAGGAAGTGAAATCGGTCTCACTTGATTCAGGGTGTTGCAATAGGAACAGAATGACAGCCGGAACGAATAATGCCAATTCAATCTTTTCCGACTCTATAAGTTGCAGTATCAGCCCAGGATCAACTTCTTCAATGACGATATTTTTGCAGCCAAAAATGGCACCCAGAGCTGCATACAACCCGCCGGCAACATGAAACACAGGCATACAAATGAGATTTACAGAACCCTCATGCCAGTCTTTGCACCAAGCTTGATCCACTGTTGAAGCAGCACTTAACATATTTGCACTGGTGAGCTGTGCCCCTTTAGGCAGACCGGTGGTTCCAGAGGTGTACATCACGAAGACATCGTCGTCTGCCTCGCTTGCCAACATCGGGTCTATATTTTCCTGTCGGTCTCGCCACGTCTTATAACTTTCCCAGTCACCATCGGAATCTGCCAGGGTGACAATTTTTCGTACTTTAGGAATTTCATTTTCAATCTGTTTAACGAGCTCGTAAAATTCAGGACCTACAAAGAGGATTTCACTTTCTGAGTCATTGAGCACAAAGGCAACCTCTGGTGCTGCCAATCGCCAATTGATTGCAACAGACACAGTTCTTGATTTCAGGGTTCCATAGACAAACTCAAAGTAGTAATCAGAATTCTTGTCCAAATAAGCCACACGAGCGTGAGCCTTACATCCTCCCGCTATCAATCCTTGGGCCACCTTGTTAGCTGCAGCATCAAAATCTTGGTAGCTGGTTTCTTTGTCGAGGAACTTAAATGCTACGTTGTCAGGCGACTGCTTTACTCTCCAGCGAAACAGATCAACTAGACTGGTTGTTTGGGGTATTCTGGCCATCTTTTTCTTCTAATCCTCAAAATTCTCCAGGTAATGGAAATTATTGCACTACAAGCAAGGTTTGTTGTTAAACAACACTTTTCTGATTATTATTAATACTTTCATACAGTTAGTGTGTCAAGTGTAATCATTTTATGATTACTTTTAACCAAATGTTTTTGCTAAATGGAGAAACTCTTGGCATTATGATTTTAAGATAATAGTTACTATATCGAAAAATTGATATTTCGTATGTAATGAATAGCTACGTTGTTGGGGATTTAAATAATATTTGGGGATGCGGTCTTTGATCGAGAACCTAGACTGTTCAATCGTATTCACAACATCAAGCTTTATAAAAAAAATGA
>JAKUUI010000160.1 GCA_022448485.1 SAR324 cluster bacterium | reverse complement strand
AGTCCGCGCGAGATCCACTTTGACCAAATGATTTGAGAGTCGCAAGCCCCTGAATTCCATCTAGAAAATCTGATGCATAGGCGGCATAGGCTTGTTGTCTTTCTAGAGATCTTTTGGTATCGAACTTGTGCCATGCCGATGGCAGTATAAGTGACACCAACGCTGCAACTAGAAGGATAAAGGCCACAGGAAAGTCAAGAAAGGCTACAAAAGCAAAGATCATCAGGGGTGTAAGTGCTGAGATCATCAACTGTGGAAGGTATTCACCAAAATAAGTCTCCAACTGTTCTACACCGTCAACTAATGTCAATACGAGTTCCCCTGATCTTTGTCGACTGGCATATCCAGGTCCCAGTGTTACTATCCTGTCATAAAGAGTACGACGCAGTTGCTTCTGAACAATTGCCGATGATTCATGTGCAGTCATTGTTCGCCAATGCTCAAAAAATCCTCGTGTGAGCATTACTAAAGCAGAAAAGATGATTGGGAGTACCAGCTTTTCTACCGACTCGCCTAGAAAAATCAGACCGATCAGCCAACCGAGCAAAGCAAGACGAATCACTCCCAGTGCTGTAGATATCATGCCGATCAGGGCTGAGATGGCAATGCGTCCTCTAATACCCTTGGTGAATGACCAAAGTCGTGCATCAAATTGCATTAATTATTTAGGAAAAATACTTGAATTATTGTCAAAAAATGTTTTTGAATTAATCGGGCAAATCCCTCATGACACAGTTGATGAGGTTCGCTGTGTCGAGGCTACGAAGAATTTGAGGATCGAAATCCTTTTCGTTCCTGGAATTGAGGAAAACAAATTCCACGCGCTTCCCTTTCCACTTTGAAGGGGGGAGGTGCGTGGTCTGTGATTCCTATCTTGATTCCGCTCATACTTTTTCAAGCACTACGGTAGAGCTTGGTGAGTACGAATTCACGGTGACCAAGAACCTCAGCAGCTGTCATCCTGCCATTAGCAGTACGAAGAGTCATGTTGATTAAGGCGTCTCCAGCGTTTTCCAAGTTCATCTCGCGCCTAAGGATTCCTGAAACATCAAGGTCGATATGCTCTGACATGCTTGATGCGGTTTTAGGATTGGCCGTTAATTTGATCACCGGTTCTATTGGGTTACCAATAATATTGCCTTGGCCAGTGGGAAATAAATGTACAGTGAAACCTGCCGCAGCCTGCAATGTTACGCACTCTGCAGCGGCTGAAGACGTATCCATAAAATATAATCCTGCCCCATTTAGTGGTTCTTGAGCTGGTTCGAGTACATCGATAAACTTCGAGTTTTTACCGATTTTCTGAAAATTCCCGAATGCCTTCTCTTCAATGGTTGTTAATCCTCCGGCAATGTTGCCTTTGGTCGGCTGAGATTCGGATAGATCGTCTGTTTTATTTTCCAAAATGAAATCATTGTATGCATTCCATGTTTTTAAAAAATTATCGCGGACTTCCGGTGCAGCTGCGCGCTCAGCACAAACATGCTCTGCGCCGGTTAGTTCAGACGTTTCACCGAAACAGAGATGAACTCCTAGTGGTTCAAGTTTGTCCATAAGGTTTCCAACTGTCGGGTTTGACGCAAGACCGGAAGTAGTATCCGATTCTCCGCACTTCACAGAAATCCAAAGATCTTCGATCCCACACTCCTCACGCCGCAGTTCACTGCTCCATTGAACGTATTCCCTCGCTTGGTGCGAGGCTTGTGCTATCGTGCTAATATCTCCTTGGCCTTCAATAGAGAAACCCTCAACCGGTTTTCCTGTTTCTGCTATGCCGTCTACCACACGCTGAGTCCATCCCGGTTCAATGCCGATCACCACTACCGCAGCAACATTTGGATTTCGCCCTGTTCCAATCATCGTGCGGAAAAAAAGTTCTAGGTCAGCACCGAACTGCAGACGTCCGTAACTGTGTGGAATGGCCAGTGTCCCGAAAACGTTGTGTGCGACCGCTTCAGCTGCTGCATTGGAAATATCATCGACCGGCAGAATTACAACGTGATTTCGAACTCCAACCCGCCCGTTTTCGCGGCGAAAACCTTGAAAATATTTTGCAAAATCAATCATCTTTACCACCTCTTTGTCTTGACATTGTGAACATGCACATGTTCACCGCTGGAAATATCAGCAACGGCTTTACCAATGTCTTGACCGTATTTAGTGATCGTGTCTCCTTTATTAATTTCCCTAAGGGCAAGTTTGTGCCCTAGGGGAATATCAGCTGTAGCCATCATGGTTATCGTTTCATCAGTCTCCATCACCCATCCGCTTACCTTCTCACCAGCATTGATAATGTCGACCACTACAACACCCACGGTATCAGTCGATTCATGAACTATAAAATGTGGTTCCATTCTGTGCGTCTTTCTCTGAAAGGTAGATTGTTTTGTTCCTGTGAATTGTCTTGATTCGGGTATAAATAGTCAATACGTTTTTGTTATAATGAGTGCAAAAAACCAACATATTTCGGAGCATGTGACCTTTCAATCACAATTTTAAATCTTAACTATTTCACTGGAACCGTTGGCGAACATCATCCAACTCTTCTCCAACTTCGGTAATCCTGTTACTTACCACCTTGTCGAAAAACGTGGAGTTCTTCTAAAGGGGTAAACAAAGACACTTTAACAATTATTTTTTGTTGACAACTGTTAAATTACATTATAGATATTATGTGTCTGAGCAAAAAAACTCATCCTTATTCTTGTAGTATTTTTTTGGAAAAGGGCATGTGATGGCGTTTTCAGTCGTTTGTTTTGTTACTCAGAAAGTAAAAAATCTAACGTGATCACTGGGGTCACGTTTTTTGGGTTATTCATTTTTTGAGTGACCTTAACTGTGTAGATTATGAGGAGAATTATGTTTATCAAATCTGTTATGAGAACTGTTCTCATTTCAATCATGTTATGGGGGAT
>JAKUUI010000016.1 GCA_022448485.1 SAR324 cluster bacterium | reverse complement strand
TTACCAAAACCCATGCACGCAAAACTGGACGAGTTAAGCCAGATGATTTATACTCAAGAAGCGTAAGTAATGAGGCAAGGGGAATGACATACAAGTGGACTCGGACACGTGCATCCTCCATGCGGACGCGGAAACAAGTATCCGCTGGTGGTAACGTCTTCACTGCTAAAATATTGAAAAGTATGAGCAAAAGACCAGTTACTGATTATGCCCCATTTAACGATGAAATAGCTGGTGCGAAGAAAAACACAGATGCCGAGAAAAGCATCGACAGTTCATCTCCTTGAACTTTCCAAGACCGTTCCCCATCAAATTATATTGTGAGCTCCTAACACAATCTGACTGAGACACAACAATGACTTCAAAAAAAGTAAACGATTTAGATCCTCAGGAAACCCAGGAATGGGTAGAGGCAATGGAAGCAGTCATCGAAAGGGATGGTCATGAAAGGGCACAATACCTCCTACGTCAATTGGCTGACCAGGCAGTTTTGTCTGGAGCAGGCAGTCCGTATTCTGCCAATACTCCTTATCTGAATACAATACCACCGGAACTTGAAGTTCGCTCCAAAGGAGTTCAGGAAATAGAGCATAAGATTCGCTCAATTATTCGTTGGAATGCAGCTGTGATGGTCATGCGAGCTAATCGTGGTTTAGCAGATTTGGGTGGTCACATCGCCAGTTTTGCATCTTCAGCGACCTTGTACGATGTTGGTTTTAATCACTTTTGGCGTGCACCATGTAAGGAACACGGCGGTGATCTGGTGTTTTTTCAGGGACATTCAGCACCAGGTATTTATGCACGTGCTTTTTTAGAGGGCAGGCTTAAGGAAGAGCAAATGGACAACTTTCGTCGTGAATCTGAAGGCAAAGGGGTCCCTTCATATCCACATCCCTGGTTAATGAAAGACTTTTGGCAGTTTCCGACTGTTTCAATGGGCCTAGGGCCAATCATGGCAATTTACCAGGCACGTTTCCTAAAATACCTTCATAACCGTGGGTTAGCAGACACCTCCGGCCGCAAAGTCTGGATGTTTCTGGGCGACGGTGAAACTGATGAACCGCAATCTCTCGGAGCAATCGGCCTGGCAGCCCGTGAAAAACTAGACAATCTGATATTTGTCATCAACTGCAATCTGCAGAGACTCGACGGACCAGTGCGTGGAAATGGAAAAATTATTCAAGAGCTTGAAGGTGGTTTCAGGGGTGCAGGATGGAATGTGATAAAAGTGATTTGGGGTTCCTACTGGGATCCATTGCTGGCGAGAGATACAGAAGGTTTTCTGCGCAAACGCATGGATGAAGCCATTGATGGAGAATATCAGGCTTTCAAAGCAAAAGGAGGAGCATATACACGAGCCCACTTTTTTGGCAAATATCCAGAACTCCTGGACATGGTTTCCAATATGTCTGATGAGGACATTTGGAGACTGAACCGCGGAGGGCATGATCCACATAAAATATACGCAGCATATCATTCTGCTGTCAATCATACAGGACAACCAACAGTGATTCTTGCCAAAACAGTCAAGGGTTACGGGATGGGTGGATCAGGTGAGGCGATCAACATCACTCATTCACAAAAGAAAATGAAAATGGACGATCTGAAAAGTTTTCGGGATCGTTTTCGGGTTCCAATTTCTGATGAATCAGTGGAACAAATGTTGTTTTACAGGCCTCCTGATGATGCTCCTGAGATTAAATATCTGAAAGAATGCAGAGCTGCTCTTGGGGGTCCTCTGCCGGCCCGCAGAACAAAGGGAGACTCTCTGGACATTCCATCTTTGAAAATCTTCGATCGTTTATTACAAGAAACTGGAGAGCGAGAGATTTCTACAACTCAGGCGCTTGTGCAGGCAATGACTTTAATGTGCAAAGATAAAAAAATTGGCCAGCGAGTGGTACCAATAGTTCCAGATGAAGCAAGGACTTTCGGCATGGAAGGGATGTTTCGGCAAATTGGTATATATGCACATGAGGGACAAAAATATGAACCGGTCGATCGGGATCAGCTCATGTATTACAAGGAGAATCAGAGTGGTCAATTATTGCAGGAGGGCATCACAGAAGACGGTGCCATGTCTTCATGGATCGCAGCAGCAACGTCTTATACCAATTCCGGAATGCAGATGATTCCGTTTTACATTTTTTACTCAATGTTCGGTTTTCAGCGGATTGGAGATTTAGTTTGGGCTGCAGGAGATATACAGGCACGTGGATTTTTGATTGGTGCAACTTCGGGGCGCACCACACTCAACGGTGAGGGTTTGCAGCATGAAGACGGACACAGCCAAATCATGGCAGGAAATGTGCCCAACTGTATTTCTTATGATCCCACTTTTTCCTATGAGTTGATGGTGATAATGCAGAATGGAATGGAACGCATGTTTAATAAACAGGATAATGTTTTTTATTACATTACCACGATGAATGAAAATTATCCGCATCCCGGCTTAAGAAAAGGACAGGAAAAAAATATTATCAAAGGCATGTACCTGCTTCGAAAGGGTAAAAATGGGAAAACGAGGGTTCAATTATTAGGATCCGGATCAATATTGAGGGAAGCGATTGCCGCAGCAGATTTGCTTTCTGCAGACTTCAAGGTACAGGCTGATATTTGGAGTTGTCCTAGTTTCAACGAGTTGAAACGTGACGGTGATGAAGTTTCACGCTGGAACTTGCTGCATCCGGATAAAAAACCGCGAATGAGCCATGTGGCACAATGCCTCGAAAAAACAGACGGGCCAGTAATTGCGGCAACCGATTATGTCAAACTTTTTGCAGACCAAATTCGTGCTTATGTACCTCAATCATATACCGTTCTTGGAACAGATGGTTATGGACGAAGCGATTCGCGCGAAGCATTGCGTAAACATTTTGAGGTAGACCGCTATTACATCGCTGTGGCAGCGCTGAGTGCGCTTGTGGAAGAAGGTAGTATTTCAGCCAAAACTATCAATTCTGCCATAAAAAAATACGGAATTGACCCCGAAAAAAATAATCCATTGATGTCCTGAGGAGAAACTCGATGGCTAGAATAGAAGATATACTTGTTCCAGACATAGGTGAATTTGATGCGGTTGAAGTCATTGAGGTCCTTGTCAAATCAGGTGACATAGTTTCTGCAGAAGATCCTCTGCTCACAATGGAAAGTGATAAAGCATCAATGGATGTCCCCTCGCCGTTTGGAGGAACAGTCAAGGCTGTGAAAATAAAGGCTGGAGACAGGGTTTCACAAAATGACCTGATTCTAACAATGATGGTGGTGGAGGAGTCAGAAAATGTTGCTCCTGAAACCGCTGCTAAAACGGCTCTATCTGAAGCAACTGCTCCAGAAACTGAAGATTCTGTTTCAGCAGGCAAACCTGATTCAGCAAGCTACGAACCTGCTCCTTCGGACTCGGCGCGGCGTCCACCGCCCACGGTTATGCCAGTTGCACAAAAGGAATTTTTGCGGGCACATGCCAGTCCCTCCGTCCGTAAATTTGCCCGCGAATTAGGTGTTGACTTAAGTCGGCTTCAGGGTTCAGGACGCAAAGATCGCATCACAAAACAAGATGTACAGGATTATGTCAAGCAGGTTTTGGGAGGCGCGGTTTCCGCAACTACTGCAGCGGCTGGTTCAGGAATTCCTGCAATGCCGGAGATTGATTTCAGCAAATTTGGTCCAATTGAAATTCAACCGCTTTCCCGGATACAGAAAAAATCTGGAGTAAATTTGCACCGAGGATGGTTAAACGTACCCATCGTTACGCATCATGATGAGGCAGATATAACCGAGCTCGAGTATTATCGAAAATCACTCAAAGAAGAAGCGGCAAAACAGGATATCAAGGTTACCCCACTTGCCTTTTTGCTCAAAGCATGTGCCGCTACAATACAGAAGCATCCAAATTTCAACGCATCGCTGACTGCAGACAAAGAAAATTTGGTGCTAAAGAAATATCTGCACATTGGAGTGGCGGTTGATACTCCAGACGGCTTAATCGTTCCGGTGATCAGAGATGTGGAACAAAAAGGTTTGCTTGAACTGGCAAAAGAATTGGGTGAAGTAAGTGAAAGAGCTCGAACAAAAAAACTAAAAACAAACGACATCCAGGGCGGTTGTTTCAGCATTTCCAGTTTAGGAGGAATCGGTGGGACAGCTTTTACGCCATTAGTGAATGCTCCGGAAGTTGCAATTCTCGGCGTCACGCGCTCCCGTATGACTCCTGTTTGGAACGGCAAAGAGTTCAGCCCGCGGCTGTTGCTGCCTTTGGATTTGACCTATGATCACCGCGTGATTGACGGTGCGCAGGCGGCTCGTTTTATGGTGGACTTGTGCGGAATATTAGCAGATATACAGAGGATGTCTTTATGAGTCTCATTGACGTAAAGGTTCCGGATATTGGTGAATTTCAGGATGTTGAAGTTATTGAGGTAATTTGCAAAGTAGGTGAGACTGTAGCAGCAGAAGACCCGCTGATTTCGATGGAAAGCGATAAGGCCACTATGGATGTACCCTCACCAGTAGCCGGAGAAATTTGTGAAATTAAAGTTAAAGCTGGAGATAAGGTTTCTGAAGGTAGCTTGATTTTGAAGTTGAAAGCTGCTGAAAACAAAGACCTCGAATCTCAAAAGCCGAGTGCAACTCGCCGATCCCAAGACTCAGGCCTGGCACCTCAAAGCTCAAACCTCAAAACTACTGCACCCTATTCCGGAAAAGCGGACTTGACATGTGATTTATTGGTATTGGGTTCAGGACCTGGCGGCTACACGGCAGCATTTCGTGCAGCGGATTTGGGCCTTAATGTGGTTTTAGTGGAACGCTACAAACAAATTGGCGGAGTATGTCTGAATGTGGGATGTATTCCCTCCAAGGCTCTTCTTCATGCAGCAAAAGTCATTGTTGAAACTGAATCGATGGAAGAGCATGGAGTATCATTTGGGAAGCCAAAAATTAATGTTGATAAACTGCGTGCCTGGAAAGACGGAATTGTAAATCAATTGACCGCTGGCCTGAAAAGCCTGGCCAAACAGCGCAAAGTTCAAATTATTGCAGGCAGCGGTGAGTTTGTGGATCCGGATCATCTTTGTGTCACTGATGCGGAAGCTAAAAAAATTATAATACATTTTGAAAATGCGATTATTGCAGCTGGCTCTCAACCGGTTAGACTGCCCTTTCTTCCAGAAGATCCGCGGATTCTCGACTCGACTGGTGCATTACAACTTCGAGAAATTCCGGACCATTTACTGGTGCTTGGCGGAGGCATTATTGGTCTGGAAATGGCCGCAGTATATCATGCTCTGGGCTCAAAAATAACCATTGTAGAAATGCTTGATAGCTTGATGGCCGGTGCAGATCGTGACATGGTACGCCCTCTTCAAAAACGAATTTCCAAACAGTATGAAAATATCTTGCTGGAAACGCGAGTGACAAAAGTCGAAGCTCAAAAAAAAGGATTGAAAGTACATTTTGAAGGCAAGAATGCGCCTGAAAAACCTCAGATCTTTGACTGCATTCTCAGTTCTGTGGGACGTAACCCAAATGGTTTCCTGGTAGCTGCTGAAAAAGCTGGAGTGGAAGTTGATGAGGAAGGCTTCATTGCGACAGATTCACAAATGCGCACCAATGTTCCTCATATTTTTGCGATTGGAGACATTGTTGGCCAACCGATGCTGGCCCACAAAGCGACGCACGAAGGTAAGGTTGCCGCTGAAGTGATTTCCGGAATGAAAAGTCATTTTGATGCCAGGGCCATTCCGTCAGTAGCTTATACTGATCCGGAAGTTGCCTGGGCAGGGATTACAGAAGAGGAGGCCAAAAAACAGGATATAGCTTATGGAAAAGGGAATTTCCCGTGGGCTGCAAGTGGACGCAGTTTAACTTTAGGACGCAGTGAGGGCATGACCAAAGTTCTTTTCGAGGAAGTCACGAATCGTGTTATCGGCATCGGAATTGTGGGTCTCAATGCCGGAGATTTGATTGCAGAAGGTGTACTGGCGATTGAGATGGGGTGCGATGCACAAGACATGAGTTCAACTATTCATCCGCATCCTACACTTTCAGAAACGGTGACCTTTGCAGCTGAGGCTTTTGAAGGAACAATCACGGATCTTTATCTTCCCAAAAAGAAAAAAAATAGATCATAAATACATGAGTCAGTATTATTTTTTGCAGCTTGGAAAAAGAACTGATTCAGTAAAAATATTTTTTTCAATAAAAACACTTGACAATGTTTTAAATATTAGCGAACTTAATAACACCTACTTTTCGAAAGTTCAATTCTTTATCAAGCATTTCCACACAAGACAGTTTCTTACCTGCGTTGTTATTTGAAAACACTAAATTCGCTTTTGTAACCTGAACTTGCTGCAAACATATTAAATCACTTCATCCTTCCGTTAATAAACACTCCAGAGAATGATCTCCACGTTTGGGATCCTGTCATTGATTAACCTGCCACGAAACCTCACATGCCTAAAAGTCGGCCCGAAAACGGTAATAGTAATAATTCAAAAATAAATTCAGAAAATTCTTCAAAGCCAGAAACACTCAATTTAATCGAGTTGAAGAAAAAAGATATTAATTCACTAATTAAGATTGCACGCGAATATGATATTGAAAATGCAAACAGTTTGCGAGGGCAGGAGTTGCTCTTTGCACTGTTGCAGGCTCAGACTAAACGCAAAGGGATCATTTACGGAGCCGGAGTTTTGGAAGCATTGCCGGACGGTTTCGGATTTCTTCGAGCGCCAGATTACAACTATCTGCCTGGACCTGACGATATTTATGTTTCACCATCACAGATCAGGCGTTTTAATTTGCGGACTGGCGATACAGTTGCCGGCCAAATACGACCGCCCAAGGAGAGCGAGCGCTATTACGCATTGCTCAAGGTTGAAGAAATAAACTTCCGAGATCCGAATAAAGCTTTTGAGAAAATTCTCTTTGACAACCTCACCCCGCTCCATCCAAACGAACACCTAAATCTTGAACGAAAAGACAATGACTTGACCACGCGGGTTATTGACCTTGTATCACCGATTGGAAAAGGTCAGCGCGGAGTGATTGTTGCTCCACCAAGGACTGGTAAAACAATGATTTTACAGTCTATTGCAAACAGTATCACTGAAAATCATCCTGAAGTGGATTTGATTGTTCTGTTGATAGACGAACGTCCGGAAGAAGTGACGGATATGCGCCGTTCTGTCAAAGGAGAAGTGGTTGCCTCAACCTTTGATGAACCGGCAACGCGCCACGTTCAAGTTTCTGAAATGGTGCTGGAAAAAGCCAAGCGGCTTGTTGAGCATCAAAGGGACGTAGTAATTTTGCTGGATTCGATCACAAGGCTTGCACGGGCCTTTAACACAGTCATACCTCCAAGTGGAAAAATTCTTTCCGGAGGTGTGGACTCTAACGCGCTTTTTAAACCGAAAAGATTTTTTGGTGCAGCCAGAAATATTGAAGAAGGTGGTTCTTTGACCATCATTGCAACTGCACTGATTGATACAGGCAGTCGTATGGACGAAGTGATTTTTGAGGAATTCAAAGGAACCGGCAACATGGAACTTGTGCTTGATCGAAAACCTGTTGAAAAACGGATTTTTCCTGCAATTGATCTCAGCAAGTCTGGAACACGTAAAGAGGAGCTGCTTGTAGAAAAAGCTGATCTTGACCGTATTTGGGTCTTACGCAAAGTGCTCTCTCAATTTAACGTGGTTGAGGCACTGGAATTTCTCATTGATAAAATGGAAAAATTCAAAGAGAATGCGAACTTCCTCAATATGATGGATAAATAAAATAAGGAAATAGGAGACAGCAGTCAGTAATAACCTCGAGACTTAAACCTAATACCACTTAATTTGAAAATTAAAACTTAAAATTTGAAATCGAAAAATGAAAGCAGATATTCATCCAAAGTATGAAAAAACTTCGTTCCGCTGTGCCTGCGGTGCGACTTGGGAAACCCAGTCAACTAAGGGCGGTGAAACAACAATCGAAATTTGTTCAAACTGTCATCCTTTTTTTACAGGTTCAGCACAAAATTTAGTTGATTCAGCCGGACGAATTGAGAAATTTAAACGTCGCTACAACCGGGCCTGACCGGAGATGTTGGATAAACTTGCGGAAATTAATAAACGCTTCGAAAAACTGACAGGCGAACTGGCTCAACCAGACGTGTCTCAGAATCAGGCACGTTACCGGAAGTTGACCCTGGAACACTCCGGGCTGCAGGAAATTGTTGAGTGTTATCAGCGCTATCTTGAAACACAGCAAGAACTTGAGGACAATCACGAATTAGCAACTGCATCAGATGAAGATCCAGAAATCCGTGAAATGGCCACTCAGGAAATTCCGGAACTCAGCCAACAGCTTGAAGAGTTGGAAAAGCAAATCCAGCTTTTGCTCCTGCCAAAAGATCCAAATGATTCCCGTAATATCATAATTGAAATTCGTGCAGGCACTGGCGGAGATGAAGCGGCACTGTTTGCTCGAGATCTTTTTCAAATGTACGCCCATTATGCAGAAGATCGGAAATGGCGTTTGAAACTGCTCAACGAAAGCAAAAATGATCTTGGGGGTTTCAAGGAAGTCACATTTTCAATAGAAGGCAAAGATGTTTTCAGCCGGTTAAAGTTTGAGGGCGGCGTGCATCGTGTGCAGCGGGTTCCCAAAACTGAAACACAGGGACGTATCCACACTTCTGCAGCAACGGTAGCAGTTTTGCCGGAGGTTGAAGATGTTGAGGTAGAAATAAATCCGGGAGATTTAAGGATTGATGTTTATCGATCGTCCGGTCCCGGCGGGCAAAGTGTGAACACCACTGATTCTGCAGTCCGGATTACTCACATTCCAACCGGAGTGGTTGTCATTTGTCAAAATGAAAAATCCCAATTAAAAAATAAAGCTCAGGCCCTAAAGGTCCTCAGAGCAAGGCTCTATGAAAAGGAGCTTGAAGCCCAACAATCTGCAACTGCGGAACGGCGCCGTGGAATGGTTGGAACTGGAGACAGGAGTGAACGTATCCGGACTTATAATTTCCCTCAGGGCCGTCTTACCGACCACCGCATCAATCTCACTCTCTACAAACTTGAAGATATTATGCTTGGCAAACTAGAGCAGGTGATTGAACCTTTGCTGTCGCACCATCAGGCAGAATTGCTTAAAGCATCTTGAGCATTTTGCAGTTTATCGTATAAAGTTATTTTCACTTCTTTTAAGATTTTTTGGTTGCCGGCCAACCCAAAACTCAAAATTCAAAACCTTACAGCCTAAAATCTTAAAATGTCATTTGAAACCTTGCTTAGCCCACTAAAAGTTAGCAAAACGACTCTGAAAAACAGAGTCATAATGGGTTCCATGCATACCGGACTGGAAGAACATCCGGACGGCTCATTGCGGCTAGCGGCTTTTTATGCAGAGCGGGCGCGTGGAGGCGTTGGTTTGATCATTACCGGCGGCTTTGCTCCAAATGCGGCAGGACGTGTTTTCGAGGAAGGAGCGGAACTGGTTTCGGAAGAGCAGCTAGATTTTCACCGCCCAATTGTAAAGGCAGTTCACGAAAACGGAGGGAAAATAGCACTTCAAATTTTGCATACAGGCCGTTATGGCATTCTGGAAACCTGCGTTGCACCTTCACCTATTACTGCACCAATTAATTTTTACCGTCCAAAAGAATTAACAAATGGAGAAATTTTACAGACCATCGAAGATTATGCTCGTTGTGCAAAATTGTCAAAAAAAGCTGGTTATGATGGTGTAGAAATCATGGGCTCGGAGGGATATCTGATAAACCAGTTCATTGCCAAATGTACTAATCATCGTAGCGATGAATGGGGAGGATCGTACGAAAACCGGATCAGGTTTCCACTCCGTATTGTGGAGCGGGTTCGGGAGGAGGTTGGAGAAGATTTTTTACTGATTTTCCGTCTTTCCTGTCTTGATTTAGTCGAAGACGGAAGCAGTTTTGAGGAAGTTGTCGAACTTGGAAAGTGTTTAGAAAAGGCAGGAGTGTCTATCATAAATACAGGTATAGGCTGGCATGAAGCCAGGATACCGACAATTGCCATGATGGTTCCTAGAGCAGCATTTGCCTGGGTCACAGGGAAACTCCGTCCTCACCTTAATATTCCGATCGTGACTTCCAACCGCATCAACGATCCGCATGTAGCAGAAAGCCTTTTGAGGGATGGAATAGCGGACATGGTGTCGATGGCACGACCTTTATTAGCTGATGAAAATTTTGTCAACAAAACGGCAGAGGGGCGTCCGGAGGAAATCAACACTTGTATCGCCTGCAATCAAGCTTGTTTAGATCATATTTTTCAAATGAAAATAGCAAGTTGTCTGGTTAATCCTCGTGCAGGACATGAAACCAAGTTAAATTACAAAGCAGCAGCAAAGTCAAAATCGATTGCTGTGATCGGAGCAGGGCCAGCAGGAATGACTGCAGCATACATTTCCGCGATGCGCGGACACAAGGTTACTTTGTTTGACCAGCGTCCTGAACTAGGTGGACAAATCAATTACGCAGTGAAAATTCCGGGAAAAGAAGAATTTTATGAAGTCCTGAGGTTCTATCGCGTGATGCTGGAAAAATATGGTGTAGAATTGAAACTGGGGCAAGTCGTAAGCGCAGAAACTACTATTTCAGGAAATTATGATGCTGTTGTGTTAGCTACCGGAGTACAGCCTCGCAAAATAGAATTGGAAGGTTCCAATCATCCAAAAGTCTTGACTTATTTGGATGTCTTAGACAAGGAACGTATTGTTGGCCAAAAAGTTGCTGTGATAGGAGCAGGAGGAATTGGCATTGACGTGGCACATTTTCTAACGGCACAAACTCCTTTTTCCGGAGAAGTTCCAGATTATTTACAGGGATATGGGATTCTTGATTCGGAGGCTGCTCTGGCTCTTCGTAAACCTAAAAAACGGGAAGTGACAGTTTTACAGCGCTCTGTAGAAAAGATTGGCAAACGGCTTGGAAAAACTACTGGTTGGGCGCACATCCAAACTTTGAAATCACATGGCGTTCAACTCCTTCCGGGTGCTACTTATCTTAAGATTGACGACTATGGTTTGCATGTACGGGTTGCTTTGAAAAAAGGCGGGGAGCCACAGGAAATCGTGTTGGAAGTGGATAACGTTATTGTTGCCGCAGGACAGGAACCAAAACGGGATATGGAAACTTCATTGAGGAAGGTAGGTCTCGAAGTTCATGTGATTGGCGGAGCCAAAGAAGCCTCCGGACTTGATGCAGAAACAGCGATTAAAGACGGTGCAGAATTGGCGGTAAAATTCTGAATCTAACGCGCATTATCTCATTTTGCTGAGTTTGAGATCGAGTTATAGATTATCAGATGAGATCAACTACAATAATACATATCATATCCTGCCATGCTGAGGGGGAAGTTGGCGATGTCATTGTCAGTGGGGTGACACCACCGCCGGGTAACAGTATTTGGGAGCAATCACGCTGGATAGATCAGGATCAGGTCTTGCGTCAGTTCATTTTGAACGAACCGCGTGGTGGAGTTTTTCGGCATGCCAATTTGCTGGTGCCTTCAAAAAATGAAAAAGCGGAATTCGGTTTTATTATCATGGAACCCGAACATACGCCTCCAATGTCCGGATCAAACTCAATTTGTGTGGCGACAGTTTTGCTGGACAGTGGAATGATTCAGATGCAGGAACCTGAGACAACGTTTTTTCTCGAAGCTCCAGCCGGATTGATTTATGTCAAAGCTCATTGTGAAAATGGCAAGGCCTGCAGTATTGAAATCCAAAATGTACCTTCGTTTGTAGACAAACTGGATGTACAACTGGAGGTTTCCGGATTAGGAACTCTTACGGTTGATACAGCCTATGGTGGCGACAGTTTTGTTCTTGTAGATGCAAAGTCTATAGGGTTTGAAATAGCTCCTGACGAGGCTCGCGAACTTTCTGAAACAGGATCCATGATTACTGCTGCAGCAAATGAGCAAATAAAATTTCAACATCCAATTCATCACGAATGGAACAAAATTTCGTTCTGTCAGTTTACGCGCCCCATTAAGATTCAGGATGGAATTCTTAGCGGCCGTAACACAGTTGCCATTGATCCGGGAAAATTGGACAGATCACCTTGCGGCACAGGATGTTCCGCGAGAATGGCGGTTCTTTACGCCAGAGGAGAAATGAAGGCTGGTGATCATTTTACTGCAACCTCGATTATTGGCTCAAGGTTTGACTGCACAATTAAAGAAAGCACAAGAATCAGTAACACAGAGGCAATTATTCCAACTATTCGCGGGCGGGCATGGATAACCGGTACTCATCAATTGATGTGTGACCCGGATGATCCATGGCCTTCGGGATATCGTCTGACTGATACCTGGCCGAAGCAGAAAAAACTAAAATAAGTATAAAAATTTCTACTATTCAAGCCTTAAACAAAAACTTCCCGTTACGTGCAGCTTTTACGTGCCACCCTTCTGAATGCTCTTCCCACCAAACAGCTTTCTCCTGCTCTGATAAAAGAGTTTGTGCTTTTGATGATTTGAGTAATTGCATCGGATTTTCAGCTGCCCAGCTGACGGCTTCTTTCAGTGGCATATCGTACCAGCGCATTACATTACGCACACACTGATCCAATGTCACAACAGAACCAACAGGCCGGTTCGTTTCCGGGCTGCAAATGACTGGCTCAGAACCAAGTGATAATTCAATATCGCCAAGCCGATAACGTCCTGGAGAGGCTGATGTTGCAGCTGTAGCGTCTGTAATCAGTATGGTCCGTTTCGACTCTTTCGCCCTTAAATAAACTTTCAGAACTTCCGGAGAGAGATGGTAGCCGTCCGCAATAAAACTGGCACTCAGCTGATCCTCGGCGAGTTGATCCATAATCGGATTATTGTTTTTGCGCAGTTCCGCTGTTGTTCCATTTCCCAGGTGTGTTGAGAGTAATGCGCCTGCATCAACGGCTTGCCTTATTATTTCACTTCCTGCAGCAGTATGTCCTAAAGCTACAACAATTCCATCACGAACTAATTTTTCAATAAAAGGTATTGCTCCTTCGACTTCCGGAGCCAGCGTCACCAGCTGGATATTTCCGCCTGCGGATTCCTGTAAACGTAAAAACATTTCCGAGTCTACTACATTCATCTTCTCAACTGGATGGCAACCCGAATAACCGGGAAGTGTAGACAAAAATGGTCCTTCAAGGTGATAGCCGGCCACCATCGATTTTGCCAATTGGGAATAGTTTCTGGACTCCTCCAATGCCTCAAAACAGGCACTCAAATGTGCTTCTGTTCCAGTGATGATAGTTGCTAAAAAGGTTGTAACACCCGTGGATAACATCGATTCCAGTACATAATCAAACACTTCAGCACTAAGCCCACTCGTATTGAAATCCACTCCTGCGAAACCATTTACCTGCAGGTCCAACAGACCTGAGGTTTTAAGAAGATTTGAATTATTACCTAAATCTCTTGTAGCTTCATTTTCGAAAACGTTGCCGGATAGTTCCGCTAAAACGGCAAGTTCATTAGCAGAGGACAGTTCAATCAGGGACATTTTGGATATTTGATAATGAAATGTTTAGTAGCTTTGCCAGTCCAGTTTGTTTTTTTCCACCCACTTGTAATGATCTTTGAAAGTTAACAAATAGGCCGCTTCTTCATCCAGTACAACGGTCACACGTGGATGCATTTGTAGTATTGAGGCCGGACAACTGGCGGAAATTGGTCCTTCGATCATTTTCCTGATGGCATCGGCCTTTTTGGCACCGTTTGCCAACAACAGACAATGTCGGGATTCCATGATGGTAGCTATGCCCATGGTGACAACATGACGAGGCACTTCCTCCTGTTTTTCAAAGTACACTGAGTTATCCTGAATAGTTTGCTCACTGAGAATTTTGACCCAAGTCCGGGAAGCAAAAGAACCGGTGGGTTCGTTAAAACCGATATGTCCGTTAGCTCCAATGCCGAGTACTTGTAAATCAATCCCGCCGGCGTTTTTTATTTGCTGTTCATATTTTCTGCACGCATCCCTGAGGTTTTCAGTGTTTCCATCCGGAAGGTGTACATGTTTCCGGTCTATGTCAACATGATCGAAGAAATTGCTCATCATGTAATAATGGTAAGAGCGTTCGTCTTCCGGAAGCAAGCCTGCATATTCATCGAGATTGAAAGTCGTGCAGTTTTTGAAACTCAATTCACCGGTCTGTTTCATCCGGATCAATTCCTGGTACATACGAAGAGGAGTTCCACCAGTAGCCAAGCCCAACACAGTTTTTTCTTCGGAATGAATTATCTTCAGAACAACTCTTGCGGCCATTTGTGCACTTGCTTTCAGAGTATCACGGATGAGGATTTCCATAAATGACATCCAACTTAATAAATTCTAGTTGACAAGGATTCTATTATTGATTACATTACCGAACCTTACTGGACAAATAGGGAGTTGTCCAGGTTTATTTTTAAGTTTTATTTAGAATCAGATTGGAATTTTTTGATAATATTTTGTTTTGAAAGTTTCTCAGTTTGCTTTATGTGAAATAAGTTATGCTGTTTTATACACAGGCAGATAAAGACGGAATAATATCAGCCTTGAAAACGGCCATGGCAAGCATCAACATTTTGCGAACAATTCCATGTTTGACGATGATCAGAATATCAAGGCCATCAGAGAAGGAATAAAAGCCCTGTGTCTCAAGTTTCCCAATGAGTACTGGAGGGAAAAAGACCGTACACGGACATATCCCACTGAGTTTGTGAAGGCACTGTCAGATCAAGGGTACCTTGGATGTTTGATCCCGGAAGAATATGGAGGCAGCGGGCTAAAACTCAGTGCAGCTGCTGTGATCCTGGAGGAAATTCACAATTCTGGAGGAAACGGTGCTGCCTGTCATGCTCAAATGTACATCATGGGAACCTTGCTGCGGCACGGATCTGACGAACAGAAAAAACGATACCTCCCCGGAATTGCAGAAGGCAGTTTACGCCTGCAGGCATTTGGTGTAACCGAACCAGGCAGTGGTACCGATACGCTGGCCTTGAAAACTACTGCCCGAAAAGATGGCGACTCATACATCATAAACGGTCAAAAGGTCTGGACTTCGCGGGCAGAGCATTCAGACCTGATGTTATTGTTGGCTAGAACTACACATCGTGACAAGGTAGAGAAACGGACCAATGGATTGTCTGTTTTCATTGTTGATATGCGAGGTACCATTGGTAAGGAGCTGACAATCCGCCCTATCCGAACAATGGTTAACCATGCGACGACGGAAGTTTTTTTTGACGAGTTACGGGTTCCTCAAGAAAATTTAATTGGCGAGGAGGGGAAAGGATTCCGTTATATCATTGACGGTATGAACGCGGAACGGATACTTATAGCGTCAGAGTGCATTGGTGATTCCCGCTGGTTCATCAAAAAAGCGACAGCTTATGCCAACGAAAGGATCGTATTTGATCGTCCAATCGGTATGAATCAAGGCATTCAGTTCCCAATTGCACAAGCATATGCAGAAACAGAAGCCGCAGCATTGATGACAGAGAAGGCAGCACTTTTGTATGAAGACGAAAAACGACTGGGAGCGGAGGCGAATGTGGCAAAATTACTTGCTTCCGCAGCGAGCTGGAAAGCGGCTGAAGCATGTATGCAAACTCATGGTGGTTACGGATTTGCCGAAGAGTATGATGTTGAACGCAAGTACAGGGAAACACGGTTGTATCAGATAGCGCCGATTTCTACCAATCTCATACTTTCCTACATTGCCGAGCATGTGCTTGGCTTGCCGAGGTCGTACTGATGGGCACGTTGGATGGGTTGCTGGTGGTGAGTCTGGAGCAGGCTGTTGCCGCACCGTTTGCTGCTTCTAGGCTGGCTGATGCCGGTGCGAGGGTAATTAAAGTTGAGCGTCCGGAAGGAGATTTTGCCCGCAATTACGACCATGTCGTAAATGGCCATTCGGCTTACTTCGTCTGGCTCAATCGAGGTAAAGAGTCGATTACAATGGATTTGAACCGGCCAGAAGATTATCGACTTTTGTATTCAATGTTACTAAAAGCTGACATATTGATTGAAAATTTAAAGCCAGGTGCTTTAAAAAAACTTGGAATTAACCTCACTGGGTTACGTAAAGAAAACAAAAAACTGATCACCTGTTCAATCAGCGGTTATGGGAGTCAGGGAGATTGGTCGAAAATGAAGGCATATGATCTGCTGATTCAGGCGGAAACAGGACTCTCTTCGATTACTGGTTCTGTGGATGCTCCTGGTAGGGTTGGAATTTCTGTTGCTGATATTGCCGCAGGAATGTATTCGTGGTCGGCAGTTCTGGAATCTTTGATTGCCAGAAGCATAAGCGGCCAGGGCAGACACATCGAGGTCTCTCTCTTTGATGCTTTGGCAGATTGGATGGCCGTGCCTTTATTGTGGCACGATTATGGAGGCAAGGCACCTGAAAGAATCGGACTGGCCCATCCGTCGATCTGTCCCTACGGAGCATTCAAAACAGCTGACGGTAAGACGATTTTACTGTCAATACAGAACGAGCGTGAATGGCGAAGTTTTTGTACAGATATTCTGGAGGATGCAGATTTCGCTGAGCAGTATCCGGACAATTCCTCTCGCATAAAAAACCGTTCTGTTGTGGATGGTTTTGCTGCAGATGTACTCAGCAAAATGGATCATGCTGAGACCTCTGACAAACTAAAAAAGTCTGAGATTGCTTACGGCACGCTCAACGATGTGCATGGTTTTTCCTCTCATCCAGTTCTGCGGCGTACAGTCATTTCCAATCCGGAAGGCAATATTCGATTTCCGGCTCCGCCGGCAATTTTGGACAACTCTCCTGATAATTCACTCAGAGAGGTACCAGCCCTGAATCAGCACGGTGAAGCAATTCGTGCTGAATTTGCTAAAAACTAACTATTGAGAACGGCTAATGATTCCCGAATACGAGGCATGGATCGGTAAAACGGAAGTTTTTAAAGAGCAACTTTCCGAAGTCAACACTACGCGCCTTTACCATACATTAAATATTACAGACAGCCCGCCTTCTTCTGGAGAATCAGTCTTTCCGCTGGCCTTGTTGATCTTAGGAGAACCATCAGTTTCGCCTGAAGAGATTGGGGAAGATGGTCATCCTGTACGAGGGGGTTTCATGCCACCAATTTCGTTAAAACGTCGGATGTTCGCCGGAGGAGAATATGAATTCCATCAACCGTTGCGGGTCGGAGACGAAGTGAGAGTGACTTGGTGCATCACCGATATCATCAGAAAAAACGGCAGCAGTGGTGAGTTGATTTTTGTTAATATTCGCCGGGATTTCCATGCTATGGAAGTTCTCTGTGCTACAGAAATCAGGAAGATCGTTTATACAGATTCAGACCCAAAGGTTCGTCCTATTGATGATCCGGAAATGACTGGTGAATGGGTAGAGGAGATGCATTCTGATCCATTACAACTGTTCCGCTTTTCTGCACTGACCTTCAATGGTCACCGCATCCACTATGACCGGCCTTATGCAACGGAAGTTGAAGGTTATCCAGGATTAGTAGTTCATGGACCATTGCTGGCAACATGGCTTTCGTTGTTTGCTGCTCGTAAATCCGGAAGTGAGTTGAAGAGGTTCCGGTTCAGGGGGAAGCGCCCGGTTTTTGACCTGCATGATTTTACTCTTACCGGAGACCTCAACGGCAAAGATACTGCGAAACTGCGTGTGTTGGATTATCAGTCTCAATTGGCAGTTACCGCCGAAGCAGAATTTATTTCGTAGTTGCAGAAAAATCAGGCTGCCAATTTTTCAAAAACCTGTCCCTTGCTGTCAAATAGATGGCAGGTTTGAGGAGAAAATTCGATTGACACCAAATCTCCCACGCTGACTACTTTGTCACCAGGAGCGTGAACTGTCAGTGCTTTATCTTTTTCAGTGTGAACATAAAGGTATGTTTCCCCGCCGAGCCGCTCGACAGCAAAAACCTCACCGCGTAATTTCGCGTTTCCTTCTCCTGTCAGTTCCAGGTGTTCTGGACGAACTCCAGCTCTAACATAGTTACCTGTAGTTGCATCTTCTCCGGGGGAACATGGGATTTGAATCTTTTCCAAATTTTCTAATTCAAACTCAACAGCATGCTCTGAAATTCCTGAAATTTTTCCATCTAAAAAATTCATTGCCGGAGATCCGATAAACCCAGCTACAAACAAGTTTACAGGTTTATGATACAACTCTAAGGGCGCTCCAATCTGCTCCACGTAGCCCTCCCGGAGTACCACAATTTTGTCAGCCATCGTCATGGCTTCCACTTGGTCGTGGGTTACATAAATCATGGTGGCATTCAGTTCACGATGCAATTTTGTCAACTCAATACGCATTTGTACTCTAAGTTTTGCATCCAGATTTGAAAGTGGTTCATCGAAAAGGAAAACCTTTGGATCCCGGACTATGGCACGGCCGATGGCAACTCTTTGTCTTTGTCCTCCTGAAAGTTCTTTAGGTTTTCGTTCCAGCAATTCTGTAATCTGCAAAATCTCTGCTGCTTCCCTGACTTTTTGATCAGTTACCTTTTTGTCGGTCTTTGCCAGTCTCAAACCAAATGACATGTTTTGGTAAACATTCATGTGCGGGTAGAGGGCATAAGACTGAAAAACCATCGCAATTCCGCGTTTGGCCGGCGGCAGGTAATCGACCCGGACGCCATCGATTTCAATTTCACCGCTGGTCACGTCCTCTAAGCCTGCAATCAAACGCAGAAGGGTTGATTTGCCGCAACCGGAAGGTCCTACAAAGACAACAAATTCGTTATCTTTGATTTCTAGATCGACTCCGTGTATAACCTCGGTCTTGCCGAATTGCTTGTAAATGGACTGCATTTTTACATCTGCCATTTCTTATTCCTGTGTTTGCGAATCTGAAAAATGTAAAGAGATGTGAACAATTAAATTCTTCTTTTATTCCAGTGCAGAATTCCACAAATCGGGTTTGCTGTCAAGAGGATTATAGATTGCTTATGAAGGTAAAAACTAAACTTCATTATTTTGATAGATGTTTTTCAAAAAATAAAATGAATCTTTGGGAATACGTTTCTGTGTTGGATAGTCCACATAAACGATTCCAAAACGTTGAGTGTAGCCTTCTGCCCATTCAAAATTATCAAGGAGCGACCAGGCAAAATAGCCTTTTAAATTCACACCGTCTTCAATTGCAAGGGAAGCGGCGCTCAAATAATCCCGAAAATAGTCCGCTCGATCTGGATCGGAAACCCTCCCCTCGGCATCCAATACATCCGCAGACGCACAACCGTTTTCAGTTATGTAAATCGGCGGATTCCCGTAGCGATTCTTAAATTCGAGTAGTTGTTGGTGGAGCATTGCCGGGTTGATCTCCCAGCCTTTGATGGTTTGCGGTATTTCCCGTGAAGGAGGAAGAATTTCCACTCCAACTGCAGTTCCAGGCGCAGAGCGGGCACGCATGGTGGTGTAGTGATTAAGACCAAAAAAATCAAGCGGCTGGTGGATCGTCTCCAAATCACCCTTATGCACAAAGGGAGCAAGCTCTTCACGAAGCAATTCCGGATAAGTTCCCAATAGGACGGGGTCTGTAAAAGCCCGGTTGTAAAGAGCGTCAAGCCGTGCGCTGCCCTCTGAATCTTTGTTCCAGTCCACTACGGGTTGCATTGCGATCACCGTTCCAATGTTTGCATCCGGAACTGTTTTATGAATTGCGGAAACCGCCAAACCATGTGCCAGATTCAGGTGGTGAGTTGTGGACATCACTGCTTCGGCATCTTGCAATCCAGGAGCATGCCAGCCCCATCCATGACCCAACAACGCCACCACATTCGGCTCATTGTGCGTGATAAAATTTGGAACTGAATCACCGAAAAACTGGGCCATGATTTCTGCATATTCGGCAAAACGGAATGCGGTTTCCCGGTTACGCCAGCCACCGAGATTTTCTAAACCTTGTGGTAAATCCCAGTGATTCAGGCATAGCCACGGCTCAATGTTATTCTTCAACAGAAAATCGATGAGAGATTTGTAAAAATCGATTCCAGCTTGGTTAACTGCACCAAATCCTTCAGGCTGAATACGAGACCACGCTGTGGAAAAGCGATAGGCTTTTGCTCCAAGTTCCATCATCAAACGGATGTCTTCCGGATAACGGTGATAATGGTCACAGGCAACTGCACCGTTGGTTTGATCAACAATGTTTCCCGCGACTTCACAAAAGGTGTCCCAAATCGTTGGTCCCCGTCCGTCCGTATTTACAGCACCTTCAATTTGATAGCTGGAAGTAGAAACTCCCCATACGAAATTTTCTGGGAATTTACTCATGGTGTTTACTTATCTCTAGTTAAAATTTGGCTGGTCCTTTCATCTAGCACTCAATCAGTTTATATGTCAAGCACTGACGAGGTTTTTCCTGAAAAAAATAACAAAATATCAAATATGAGTTGACTTATTAATTTTTCTGGAATACGTTCTACATTAAGTTGTGTTTTAATTACTATCCAAAACGTTTTGATAAGTAATTGAAACCTTGTTTTACGGTTTGGTTAGTTGCCATACCGTAATTGCTAATCGAAGAAAAGGAGTTGGGATATGAAATATTTTATGAATGCCATGAAAGTAACGTTGCTGGCAGTTGTTTCCACAACGCTGATGTGCCTGCCTGCGTTGGCGGGAAAGTACAAAGGTCCGAATCTTAATGGACAGACAGTTTCGATTTCAGGTCCTTGGTTGACCGGGGATGAGGAAAGCTTTGAAGCTGTTACCGCCTATTTCGAAAAGTCCACCGGGGCCAAGATTGAATATGCTGGTTCGGACAGTTTCGAGCAGCAAATCGTGATAGACATCAAGGCTGGTAGTCCACCAAACATTGCTGCTTTTCCTCAACCCGGACTTGCGGCAAACATGGCTGCAATCGGAGGGCTGGTTCCTTTGGGCAGCAAAACTGAGAACTGGGTCAAGAGAAATTATGCAGCAGGACAGTCCTGGGTTGACCTTGGTACATACAAAAACAAGGGAGGAAAAGACCAGTTCTACGGATTTTTCTTCAACGTGAACGTGAAGTCGTTGGTCTGGTATGTTCCTGAGAACTTCGAGTCTGCAGGATATTCTTTGCCGAAGACCATGGAAGAGTTGATTGCTTTGAGCAATCAGATTGTTAAAGATGGAGGAACTCCATGGTGCATCGGTCTTGGTTCCGGAGACGCCACAGGCTGGCCGGCAACTGACTGGGTCGAGGATTTGATGCTGCGTACACAGTCTCCTTCAGTTTATGATGGATGGGTGACCAATGAAGTTAAATTCAATGACCCACGTGTAGTGAGTGCAATTGAAACTTTTGGTCAGTTTGCAAAAAACAGCAAGTTTGTAGACGGCGGTATGGCTGCTGTCGGATCGACTGATTTCAGAGACAGTCCAAAAGGCTTGTTCACTGTACCGCCTCGCTGCTATATGCACCGCCAGGCTAGCTTCATTCCGGCTTTCTTTCCAAAAAGTGTGAAAGTTGGAGTTGACGCAGATTTCTTCTATTTCCCCTCTTATTCCACGAAGAAATTGGGGAACCCTGTTCTGGGTGGCGGAACTTTGCTTGCAATAACCAAAGACAGCAGTGCTACCCGTGCTTTTATGGAGTATCTGCAGCATCCAAAATCTCACGAAATTTGGATGGCACGCGCTGGATTTCTGACTCCACATAAAGGCGTAGACCTGAGCAAATACTCCAGTGGTATTTTGCGTAAGCAAGGTGAAATTCTGCAAAACGCAACCACCTTCCGTTTCGATGGTTCCGACCTGATGCCTGGTTCTATTGGTGCCGGTTCTTTCTGGAGTCAAATGGTGTACTTTGTGAGCGGTGCTTCTGCCAAAAAAGTCGCCGATAATGTGCAGTCCAGTTGGGATTCCATTAAGTAAGGGATCCAAAATTTTCGGTAGGGCTGACCAACGTGTCGGCCAAAAGTGGGATTATGCCTGTGTGTAGCCTTGTGAAAGGCAGCATGAAAAGAGCCTAGTTTCCGCCATGTAAGGCGGCCCTGCCGATTCGAGTCCTTGTTAACACCCCCCTCCCTCTCCCAAAAAATCCGTTATGTTAGAACAACTCTTGGATGCATTATATGCTGTTGTTTTAGGTATTGGAGTTTGCGTGCTCTATTTCGCAGGCACCAATTTTATGCTGGAGCAGATTTTCCCTGATACAGATGGTTTTTCCCACAGTAAAGATCGATGGAGAAGAGCAATTCAGCCCTGGTTGTTTTTGACTCCGGCTTTGGTCCTGCTCAGCGTTTATCTTGTTTATCCGGTTTGTGAAACCATCCGTTTGAGTTTTTTTAACTTTGGAGGCTTTGATTTTGTAGGTCTTAAAAATTACATATGGGCCTTTGAAAATCCTGAATTCCTGCATGCGGTTTTGAACAATCTCCTGTGGCTGGTGTTTGTACCAACCTTGAGTGTAGTTTTTGGGTTGGTAGTGGCAGTACTTGCAGATAAAGTTTCATGGGGTACGCTTGCCAAGTCCTTAATATTTATGCCGATGGCCATCTCATTTGTTGGAGCCAGCGTGATTTGGAAGTTTGTTTATGATTTCCGAGGTCCGGATGCCGACCAAATCGGAAGTTTGAATGCATTCGTAATGTTATTAGGTGGTGAACCACAAGCATGGATAACACTTCCTTTCTGGAATAATTTTTTCTTGATGGTGATCTTGGTCTGGATTCAAACTGGCTTTGCGATGGTGATTTTCAGTGCAGCGCTACGCAGCATTCCGGAAGAAACGTTGGAAGCTGCACGCATTGATGGAGCCAGCGAAATTCAAATTTTTTTCAAAATAATGATTCCCCAAATTATAGGAACCATCTTGGTTGTTTGGACCACAATAACGATAATTGTCCTTAAAATATTTGACATTGTGCTTGCCATGACCAATGGGCAGTGGGGCACAGAAGTTTTGGCAAACCTGATGTTTGACTGGATGTTCCGGGGCGGTGGAGATTCCGGACGGGGAAGTGTGATTGCACTGATGATAATGATAGCGGTAATTCCGATTATGATATGGAATATCGAGAACTTCCGGAAAGAAGAGGAGTCACGATGAGTCCTATGAAACGCAAATCATTTTCTTTTGGGCGGATAATTAACTCAATGGGACTGCTGATTTTGGTGCTGCTTTGGATATTGCCAACAATAGGTCTGTTTGTGAGTTCATTCCGTGACAAGGATCAGCTGGCACTTACAGGATGGTGGACCGCACTTTCTACTGCAGAAAGGAGCGAATTCAGGAGAACTGGAATCCAGGAAGATCAGGTCGAACGTAATGGAAAATATGTCATTGCCGGAAACTTGCTTGAACCAGGAGGTAAAAAAATCCAAACCTTCAGTACAAATTATCGTAATCTGACTGCCCATGAAGCTGGAGATACCGTAAAATTCAAAGACAGCAGTCTTTTTACTCTGCAGGAAAGCGGTGACTACGAATGGGTCTCTAATGTTCCTTTCAAACATAAACGAGGTAAACGGATTTTTTATGTTGCCAAAGTTCCCCCCACTTTTTCATTAGACAATTATCGTGAAGTATTATCTTCAGAGGGTGTTGGACAATCATTCATCAATACGCTGAGAGTAACGATTCCGGCTACTGTCATTCCTATAATGATAGCCTCTTTTGCTGCTTACGCGTTTGCCTGGATGGAGTTTCCCTGGCGGCGGTTTCTTTTTGTTAGTGTTGTTGGGTTGCTGGTTGTACCTCTACAGATGTCCTTGATTCCGCTGTTGAGCATGTACAATGAAATTGGAAACTATTTTGGCGTAGTGGCTAAATCGTATCCAGGGATCTGGCTGGCACACACCGGATTTGGTTTGCCGCTGGCAATTTATCTTCTGCGTAATTATATGGGAAGTCTGCCCCGAGAGATCATAGAATCTGCCCGTATTGACGGGGCAACGCATTTCCAGATTTTTACCAGACTGGTTCTTCCGTTATCAGTTCCTGCCTTGGCTTCATTTTGTATTTTTCAATTTTTGTGGGTTTGGAACGATTTATTGGTGGCACTCGTTTTCCTTGGTAAACAAGATAACCAGATCGTACTGACTTCAAAATTAAGGGAACTGTTGGGTTCACGCGGTGATAACTGGGAGATTTTAACCAGCAGTGCTTTCATTTCGATTATTGTACCACTGATTGTGTTCTTTACTCTGCAGCGTTACTTCGTCCGTGGACTGGTAACTGGTTCTGTGAAGGCCTGATTCAATGAAATGCTAATTGGTCATTAATAACTTCATTTTCAAGAGATAAACATGAGTAATGCAGGTAATTACATTAAAGGGACACTCAATGAAGACTGGTGGAAATCTGCAGTTATTTACCAAATTTATCCACGGAGCTTTTACGACTCAAACAACGATGGGATCGGAGACTTGAAAGGCGTTATCGAAAAATTAGATCATCTCAATGACGGAAATGGTGGAGGTTTAGGAATTGATGCTATTTGGATATCACCTTTTTTCCCTTCGCCACAGGCGGATTTTGGCTACGATGTAAGTGAATATTGCGATATTGATTCGGATTACGGAACATTGGAAGATTTTGATCGTTTGGTGAATGAGGCTCATCTGCGCGGAGTCAAAATTATTTTGGATTTGGTTTTGAACCATTCTTCTGATCAACACAAATGGTTTCAAGAATCCAGAAAAAATCGCATTAACGCCAAAGCAGATTGGTACGTTTGGGCTGACCCCAAACCAGACGGAGCACTGCCGAATAACTGGCTCGCAGTGTTTGGCGGTGCCGCCTGGACTTATGAACCGCAAAGAAAACAATATTATTTACACAATTTTTTGCCTGAGCAACCGGATTTGAACTGGTATAATCCTGAGGTAAGGGAAGCACTGGCTGATGTTGTGCGATTCTGGATGAATCTCGGTGTAGACGGGTTTCGTTTGGATACAGCAAATTATTATGCCCATGATCGACAATTGCGCGATAATCCCAAACGCCCTGCTGTTTCTCTGCCTATGGAGGACGGACAAGAGGCAAATCCGCTAAGCGGGTACATTACCAAATATTCTAAAGATCGTCCTGAAAATCTGGAGTTTATTCACTTTCTGCGCAATATTTTTAATGAGAAAGCAAGCATAACTTCGATTGCTGAAATCGGCAGTGGCTCAGGCTTGGATACTACGCTTAAATTGGGGACTGATTATGTCAAGCACGGTGATGGATTGCACATGGCATATACCTTTGCGATGTTAAGTAAAGAGATGAATGCTGAGTACTTTGATCATGTGGTACGTTTTACAGAGGAAATGATCGAAGATGGTTGGCCGTGTTGGTCTTTGAGCAACCATGACTGTACTCGCATGATAACCCGTTTCAATTGCTTTGCTGAGCGTGAGGGCTTTCAGCAAATGATGCTCTTGTTATTACTCTCTTTAAGAGGCACGCCGATTATTTATTATGGTGAAGAAGTTGATATGGAGGAGTATCCAATCTCAAAGGACGAGGTGAGGGATCCACAGGGTATTCGCTTCTGGCCTGACATTAAGGGACGTGATGGATGTCGTCTTCCTTTTCCTTGGGACTCCACTGCACCAAACCAGGGTTTCAATTCTGGGGCAAAACCTTGGCTGCCGGCAAAAAATAATTTATCTCTTGATCAGGCACTGGCTTATCCATACAGCAGCTATAATGTTCTGCGAGAAATGCTAAAAATTCGCAAAGCACATCCTGCACTACATAGCGGGCATTTCCGAGAGGTACTGATTGAAGGTGAATGTTATGTTTTTGAAAGAAAACTGGAAAAAGAAACATTGCTGATTGCAGCCAATTTTTCTGCAGAAGATCATGACATCAACCTGCCGCACAAAACATTGAAAGATCTCACTCCCAAAGCTCTGATGCGCAGATGTACAATCAAAAATGATAAGATGAAATTACCAGGATGCGGTTATTTCCTTGGAGAAATTTAATGTTTGGCAGAAAGCTGTTTGCTTTAAAACATTGTGAAAGTAAGGCAAGTGATCAGACCGTCTTCATTTTTCCAGTTTTAATATTCGCCTTTTCACTGGTACCGTTGACGAACATCATCCAGCTCTTCTCCAACTCCAGGAATTCTGGAACTGGTCCATTGCCGGAACAAGGAAACCCCTCCTTCGATTAGTTTTTCCAGGCGATTTTGTTCAAATTCTGTTTTGATTTCAATTACTTCACAATCATCAAGTTTACTGCAAAGATAGTCGTCGCTGGTCATTATTTCATCGACCAGTCCCTTTTCTTTCGCCTGTGAGGCAAGCCAATATTCACCAGTTGCAATTTTCTCTATGTCAACATCAGGCCGTCCATCTTTAATCAGGCGCTTGAATGCCTCGTGAATGGCCACAATGTCGTCCTGCATTTTTTGTTTGCCTTCATCTGTAACTTCTGAAAAGGGTGTTACAGTGCGTTTGTATTTTCCTGCAGTAAAGAGGTGATAGTCCACTTCATTCTTTTGCAAAACACGGTGGAAGTTGGGAATCCCGGCAACAACCCCAATGGATCCTATAATAGCAAATGGAGCAGCAATGATTTTGTCTGCAACAGCCGCCATCATATATCCTCCGCTGGCCGCCACAGTGTCCACGCAGACTACGCAGCGCAATCCTGCCTGCTTAAGACGCTCTAGTTGAGAACTCGCTAATCCGTATTGAGGAACTGCGCCTCCGGGACTGGTAAGGCGAACAACAATTTCGTCCGCAGGTTGTGCTACTTGTAAGAGAAATGAAATTTGATCCCGAAGCTGCTCAACTTCTGAAGCCATGATGCTGCCGATAAATGTGAGCACATAAACGCAGTTTGAATGTTGTTTTAAAACTTCCTCAGTTTTAAGGCCGCCTTTTAATTTTTCGCGGATTGTAGTTATGGTTTCTGCACTTTTTTCTTTGTCTTTTCTTTTTTCTTCCTTGTCTTCTTTTTTTCTGGCTTTCATTAACATCTTAGTCGCTTCTTTAGGCAAAAATGGCTTAACATGCAGCTCTTTTTCCAGGCGTCCGAAATCATTTTCGAAGCGATGATTCCAATGTTTAAATGCGAGGTGGGGCTCCTTTTTGTGACGCTTACGTTTAAAAAAAAGGAGTTTGACCACCAATGCCAGACCTGCAAAGAGAAAGACAGTTACTCCTGCATTGTAAAACGACCAGTATTGTTCAATAAATTCGTTCATGCTGTTTTTTATTTGAAGTGTTAGTCTTCTCCAGCTTGGAGGAAGGATAGAATCATGTTAGAATAACCGTTCTTTAATTTAAACATATTTCTTTATTTTTATGCATGTCCAGAGCTGAATTTGATTTATTGAAAACCATTTTGCTGTTGAGTCTTTGTTTTGCACTTACAGGAAGTACCAGCAGCCTCACGGTTTCAGCTTCTCCACTGGTTGGTTTTCAAATTGCCGACAATAAAGCTTTGGCAACATTACCTCTTGCATTTCATTTGATTGGCACCATGCTGGCCGGGATTCCGGCTTCATTCCTGATGAAACGTGTGGGAAGGCGCTACGGTTTCATGATTGGTACTGGAATCGGATCAATTGGTGCAGTGTCTGCTGCATTGTCAATTATTTACTTCAATTTTACTTTCTTTTGTCTGAGTATTTTTTGTCTGGGAATTTTGAGCGGTTTTGCTCAACTTTATCGCTTTGCTGCGGCAGATGTAGCCACTAAAGAGTTTCGAACAAAAGCTGTTTCTTTAGTTATGTTCGGAGGAATCGTTGCTGGTTTTATTGGACCGACTGTAGCATCCAAGGCGAAAGATCTGATTCCGAATGCTCAGTTTGCCGGAAGTTATCTGTTTGTTATTTTATTCCATTTTTTGATTTTTTCAATTTTGCTGAGGACGCGGCTTCCCCGGCCTAGTGCTGTAGAACAAAAAGGAGAAACACGTCCCTTGAAGGAAATTTTCAGCCAGCCAAAATTTATTGTTGCTGCACTGTCTTCGATGGTGGGATATGGAGTCATGGCGATGATAATGACTGCTACTCCGCTGGCTATGACTGAAGGCAGTGGGCATCCGTTTAGTGATGCGGCTTTCGTTATTCAGTGGCATGTAGTAGGAATGTTTGCTCCATCAGTTTTTACAGGTTCTCTAATTCATCGTTTTGGATCGGTTCCCATTATTTTTACGGGGATATTGCTAAATATTTTGTGTATTGGAATTAATATTTCTGGGAGAGAAGTTCTTAATTATTGGTCGGCATTGATCTTGTTGGGAATGGGCTGGAATTTCATGTTTGTGGCCGGCACAACAATGGTTACAGAAACCTATCATCCTGCAGAAAAAGCCATTGTACAGGGAGTGAATGATTTTTTGGTTTTTGGGGTTGCTGCCATTTCATCATTGCTTGCAGGCACATTGCAAACCTCACTGGGATGGGAGGCCGTAAATTTAAGCTCGATTCCATTGTTAGGTCTGGCGTCCATTGCTCTTCTCTGGTATATCTTCGGTTATGCTCAAAAAAAAGAACTCTCAACTGTGGATCTAGACAGTCGTTCTTCATTTCAAAAATAGAACCCAAAAGTCGCAAAAAGGCCTGTGGGTGAATCCAATGTGTCTACCCAATTTTCTTGCCGTTCCCGGATATTTTTGTCCAGTGGTTCTCTTGTTCCGGAAAGAATGCTCCATGTTTCCCAATGCTCAACTATTTTAACGGACTGCTTCTGCGGAAAACCAAAACGTATAATATCTATGGCTAAAAATCCAATACTATTGAAACGCAGCAAACCCACTCCCAAACTGGCTAATGTTAAGTCATAATGCATATCAAACAGTGCTTTTCCTAGATCAGTGCGATTATAGGTACGGTTCCATAATTTTAAAGTCCGGTGCTCTCTTGCAGTCGTCAGATAAAAGTTGTCTCCAAAAAACCATTTCACGAACTGTGTTTCTCCACTAAACCTGGAGGTTCCAAAATTTTCTCTACGCTCCTTTTCCCAAATTCCAAGATGCTCGGAATCACTAATTTCTACACCAATTACAACTGGATCCAAATACATTCCAACACTTACTGCAGGAGCAAGAAGAATAATTGGGTTTAATCCATAGCCGATTCCCAGCATGTAGGCCCATGAAGACTCTGTTCGTTCAGCAGGCTGAAGAACTTCACTTGCTGCATCCGGGTCGATAAACGGATCATCGTCCTCAGAATTACCAACATCCTGGCCGCGTGCTGCTGATGAAGCCAAGATGCAGCAGAGTAACCCTGTAACCAGAATCTGAAACTTAATAAACTGGATATGGAAAAAGCGGGAAGAGTTTTCTCTTTGGAAAATGAACTCACGAGAAAACAGATAGAAGAACAGAGACTTTATGCTGCTTACTACTTTCGTCTCTGAAGAACCACGTGTGCCTTTGTGTCGGATCAATGGCCATGCCAGGAACGGCACAGGTGCTTGTCTGATATAGGTAGGATTGGTACTTTTCCGAGAAAGGTGAAGTAGCTGAGAAAAAATATGCCAATAAAGCCAAGAGTGATCAGTATTTCGTGCAAACCCATATTTACATGATAATGTCCGAAGTGTTGCAAAGAAGGCACCACCATTAAGTAAATAGCAAACCATTGACCTATTACAACCCAAATTCCCATTGCTCTGGTGTAATTTGGCATACGGCAAAAAGTTTTAGGCAAAAGTCCGAGGAAAGGGATTGCAAATACTCCAATAATTATCAGCAAAAACATCGTTGCCCATGGTTGCTCCATGGAGCGAATCACTAAATATGGTGTCTCTTCCGGTAAATCTGCGTACCAGATAACCAGATACTGCGAATAGCCCATATAGGCCCAAAGCAGTGCAAACGCAAAAACCATCTTTGCCAAATCATGCAAACGGTTAATTGTGATGTACTCTTCAATTCCAAACCTGTTTCTTACGGTAACACTAATGGCAAGCATTAAGCCCAAGAAAGCATGCATGTTGCCGATGATGAAAAAGACTCCAAACAAAGTACTAAACCATTCTTGGTCAAGAGTCATAACAAAATCCCAGGCCAAAAATGTTCCGCCAAAGGTATAAAGCAAAGCCAGTCCAGGAGCAATTTTTCTGGATAATTTTTCTAGGCGTATCACTTCAACTTCGTGTTCTCCATATCCACTCAGCATTTTGTCGGCAAATTTTCCACCCCAGTCTGAGCCTAATAACTTACGGGCAAGAGCAATGTCCGGCTTGATCGATGTTTTTACAAACCACCAGGAAACTGCATATATTAAGACAAGCCAGGCTATATTACGGCTGACAAAGAACGGCAAGTTCAGCCAACCTGCTTTCACCGCAATTCCATGATGCAAAAATGGACTGTGCGTCCATTCATAAAGAACGTTACTGCCGAAAAAAACGATGACGAACATCAGGAAAGAAATGGGGAGGAATCCCGCACATGCCTCAGCTAGACGCTTAAATGGGCGTCCCCATTTAGCATCAGTCAGTTGCCAAATGACACTGAAAAAGATGCCGGCGTGAGCAATACCGGCCCAAAAAACTGTGTTGATCAAAAATGTCTGCCATGTGCGTATCACATTATCTTCTCCTCCAGTTATCAGGCCGGCGACAAACATACCTGTACCTATAATAACGAAGGCCCAAAGGAGTCGCTTAATATTTTCTGGAATAATAAAAAGAGATTTTTCTGCTATATCTTTCATTGACTTCTTCCTTTACCAAACGACTCACTCATCATGTAGTTGACCATATCCCATCGGTCCCTGACTGAAGTCTGTGCGCCGTATGCAGGCATAAAACCACGCGGTTCCTGGAAAAAACTTCCGTATTTAATTTTGTTGTAAAGGTGCGAAGCAGCGGTTGGAATTTGAAAAAAAGCTGTGATTGGTGGTGCAGGAACACCCTTCTCCACTACCACAGTTTGTGACAATCCATCCTCACCATGACAAGCGGCACAATAAGTGTTAAAAAGTGCTTGTCCTCGCTTTATCGAATCTGCAGTTGCCTGCGTGGGATTTTTTGGAGTAAATTCTCTTGGGTTTCCCTTAGTTCCAGCACCATCTCCGAAAACAGCAGGAATAAATGGATCATAAATCTTTACAATTTTGCCTAGTACCACTCTCACAGGAACAGATTTTTCAGGAAACCTTTGATAGCTTCCTTCTTCCTGTGGTTTGAGGCTTTTCCCATTATACATTTCACGAAAGTACGGATAATCTTTCCCGTCAAACCAGGGGCGTGCATCATCTTCGATCCCATAACCTTTTTGTGGGTCAAAATATGGATACTGATCCATTGCTCCAACAGTAGCAGTCGTCAACAAAAATAACGCTAATATGCTTACGTACAAATACCTTTTTGAGGCGCACTCATTCTTTTTCAACATGCACCTCCTCTGCACCATTCTTTTTCATGATTGATTCAAACTCCTCAAGCTTGGTTTCATCGCAGCGGACTACTACACCAAAACGATCTCGCTGAAAACGTCGATATTTTTTAGCTCCCTTCGGAATCGGAAAGCGCAATGAATCGATGAATCCCAAAAGAAACAGTCCCAACAATGTGAAAATTGTCGTAAACAGAATTGTTAGCTCAAAACCGATAATTGTGAAGGGTGGTATAGCAACGATAGGTTTTCCACTTACCGGTAAAACCCAATCTGAAGCGGTCCAGGCTGGCAGACTGTAGCCAATGAAACAACCCAGAGCTCCAAATGCCAAAGCAATCCAGGGAACAAGAGATGTTGGTTCACCCAACGCATGGTCAATTTCATGCTTGGGGCAAGGGGTAATTACGGTAGGCTGAACTCCTTGTTTCCGAATTTGTTCGATGGTTTCTGTGGTTTCATCCAGATATTCAAAAATCGCCCAAACTCCAGTGAATTTACTCATTAGTGTCCTTTTTTTCAGCATGTTTCAAGGGAGGATTAGCTCCTTCCTTCAACTCCATGATTGCCATTGGCGGTAAACTCTTGGCAAACAAAGTAAATAGTGTAAAAAAGAATCCAAAACTTCCAATGGTGACCCCAGTTTCTACAATGGTGGGCCAGTATTCTCCCCAGGATGCAGGATCGTATTCGTGTTGTAAGGAACTGCCTATAATATTGAAACGTTCGAACCACATTCCAACATTTACCAAAGCAGCAATTATCCAAACAGCTAAAGGGTTGTTCCTGATTTTCCAGCGCCACAAAGGTATGGGGGCAATAACGTTACAGAAGACCATTAGCCAGAATGCAATCTGCGGAAAACTGATTTGGTTGTCTCCCAGTAATGTCCAGCTTTGCATCTCACCAAACGGACGATAGTAGAATATTGCCCGTTCAAAAGGACTGCCGCTGTAATAACCAATGAAAAATTCTGTAGCATAAGCGTAACCGACAATTATTGAAGTAAAAATAATCATCTTTGCTACACTTTGGATCACATGGTTTGTAATGTAATCCTGCAAACCAAATACTGCCCGTATTGGAATCAAAACGGTTAACACCATCGATAGTCCAGAAAAAATTGCTCCAGCCACAAAGTAAGGAGCAAAAATAGTGGTGTGCCAGCCGGGCACTGAAGACATAGCGAAGTCCCAGGAAACGATAGAATGTACTGAAAAAACCAGTGGAGTTGCACAAGCTGCAAAAATGAGGTAGCCACGCATATAATGCACCCATTGATGGTTTGTACCGCGCCAGGCTAAAGCCATAGGGGCGTAAATCAGAGCTTTCAGTTTTTTCCCTCTACGGGCCGCTTCATCCCGCAAAATAGCAAGGTCCGGAATCAGTCCCAACAAGAAGAACATGATAGAAACAGACATATATGTAGTAACTGCAAACACATCCCAAAGAAGTGGTGACTTGAAGTTGACCCAGAGCATCCTTTCATTTGGATAAGGAATCAGCCAGAAAGCGAGCCAAGGCCGTCCGATGTGTACCAGAGGAAATAATCCTGCAGTGAACACTGCAAACACGGTCATGGCCTCTGCACTCCTGTAAATTGCAGTTCTCCATGGAGCACGGGTCAGATAAAATACTGCGGAAATCAGAGTCCCTGCGTGTCCAATTCCAATCCAAAAAACGAAGTTTGTAATATAAAAACCCCAGGCAATAGGATGACTGATTCCGCTGAATCCTATCCCAACATCGACCTGAACAGCAAAGCTCAGTACACCTAGCCCTAAAGCCATCAAAAAACCAAGCAGCAAAAGATAGTAAGATGGATTCGGCTTGTCCAGCATAGCCAGCATCTCATCATTTATTTGTCCATAGTCCAAGGTAGTTGCCTTGATCCCAGGATGACCTCTGTGCTCGTCTATGACAACCCGCCCGGCGGATGCATTGTACTCCGCAGTTGTTCCCATTTATTCTCCGTATGTTTCTTGCTTCATTGGTTATCCGTGAGTTTGTTTCGGCTCATGAGAACCTTGGCTGTCAGAATGATGTCCGCCAACCTCTCTGGTATTAACCTTTTTTAGATACGTGATGGCTGGTTTGTAATTGAGTTCAGCGAGGACTTCATATTGCCGATCTCTTTTTTCTGTATCATCCCGCAAAGCGTTTTTGGAGACTTTACTTTCAGGATCCATCAGGTTTCCAAAAGTGATAGCTTTTGTTGGACAAGTTTGCTGGCAAGCTGTTACCACCTCACCATCTTCTAAATCGCGTCCTAGATTTTTTGCATCATATTTTGCAGCTTTGATTCTCTGCACACAGAATGTGCATTTTTCCATCACTCCGACTTCACGTGTGGTGATTGTGGTGTTTAATTGTTGATCCAGCGGAGCCGGGAACTCGTAATTGAACCAGTTGAATCGTCTCACCTTATATGCGCAGTTGTTTGAGCAGTATCTCGTTCCAACACAACGGTTGTATACCATCGCGTTAAGACCTTCCGGGTTATGGTATGTCGCATAAACAGGGCAAACGGTTTCACACCCAGCATTGCCACATTGTTGACAAAGCATAGGTGAAAATCGTGTTTCAAAGTCGTCTCCATAGCCCTCTATGTAGCGTTCCAGTCGAATCCAGGACATCTCACGTCCAATCGCAGTTCTGACTTTACCTACGACCGGCAAATTATTTTCAGCGTAACATGCAACCACGCATGCTGAGCAACCGTTACATCGATCCAAATCAATCGTCATGCCCCAGCGGTATGGTTTGTAATATCCAGCTGTTTCTGAATGGTCTGGATAAAACTCATATGGACGATTGTGTTTTTCCTGATGTCCCCCTCCATGAGCCAACTCTTCAACGGTTGCTGCTGCAGCAATATCTCGACCCAACTGTCGGGCGTTTCCGTCAGTATTTACAGTGTAAGATTTTTCATTGATTAATTTCAGTTTGGCCTGAGTACCAACGAAAACCAGGCTTCCTGCATTGTCCATTTTGTTGGGCAGGAGTTCCATCACGTTGATTCCGAAACCGTCTGCTACGTTTCCGGAATGTCGATGTCCCTGTCCCATGGGGATTGATATTGCGTTCCTGTGAATTCCAAAATGATAGTAAGCAGTAACATGTACAGAACCATGTGGTGTAGTTACTTCAATAATAGCCCGGTCATTAATTCCTAGCTTCTGAGCAGTTTCCGGATTTATTTCCATCCATGAATCCCAAACAATCTGGCTCATCGGATTTGGCACTTCCTGTAGCCATGGTTTATTTGCCCCGCTTCCGTCACCAAGAAGTAGAGAAGTTGTTGGAAGAAGTGTCAGGCCATCTCTGTCGGCCATGCCGGGATCATTGACTTTGACTGAAGTGACTTTTCTGTTTAAAGAAGTGCTGATATATTTTGGTTGTTCAAAAATGCCACCGTTTTCTAAAACATTGATCCAAAAGCTGTCAAAATTTCTTTCATCTCCAACCTCTCTTTGAATTTTACTCCAAACATCCTGCAGGTAATCCAGATAGTTTGAATTTCTAGGGAATGCTTTTTCATTAGCGCTTTGGGCTGCACTCAGCAAAATATCTTCACGTGCTTTTGCGTCAAACGTATTCACTGTCGACATCACAGGCTGTTGAATACTACGTACTCCAGCTCTCGGGAATGCATCTCCCCAACTTTCGTAAGCTGTCAGTGTAGGCAAGACTAAATTAGCCGCATGAGTTGTTTCACTTTTTTGAGATGCAAGGCTGACTACAAAGGCTTTCTTCATAGCTTTCAAAAAGCCCATTGAGTGCGGAAGAGCATAAACCGGATTGGAATCATCGATGATGAGTAATTTAATTTTTCCGGCATTGAGATCGCTGACCAGCTGTGTCAAATCTTGATGTGTTGAACCCTCAGGGGCAGCTTGGTCATAAAAACGGATTGTATTGTCCAGTGCTCCAGACACAGCGTTGAGAATATTTACTGCAACCAATGTCTCAACGCCCTGGTCAGTTGCAGTAACGTTGCCCCCGCCAAGTGCTAACAGAGGGGCATGCTCAATCACTTCTTTTGCTAGTTCACGCAAAACTTCTGCAGAAACACCGGTTGCATCAGCTACTTTTTCCGGAACGTATTCTTTTAGGTAATTTTTTAGGAATTTGTGACTTCCATTTTCTTCCCGTATGACAGATGCAATTGCCAATGCAACTAAACCCTCTGTCCCAGGGTGAATCACAACCCAGCGATCTGCCTTTGCTCCAGTTAGGGAAACATGAGGAGAGATATGAATGAACCTATTTTTCTTGCCGTTTTTATAGGCGTGCATATCTGCAAAACGCCTCGCATTTTCAACAGTATTTCCCCAAGTTTCCAGGAAATCAGTGCTAAAATTGAGGACAACTCCAGCCTTTTCAAAAGCATATTCCGGAATATCGGCACGTCCAAAAGCAATTTTGTTTGCTTCTGCCAGACTTGTTTGAGCAAGCAGGTTGAATTTGATACGCTTGCCACCGCCTGCGGCTTGAAGCCATTCATCGACAAAACTACCCTCACTTCCCACTGCGGGTTTGCCGAGATAAGTGATTGCGCCGGATGCTGCTTGTATTACAGCGGAAAATTGTTGCATTCCTTCTTCCCATGGGATTTGTTTCCCATCCGCAAGTGGATAGGCTTGTCTATTGGGATTGTAAAGAGATTGCATTGAGGCTTGCCCTCTAGCACAGAGTGTACCTTGATTAATGGGATGGTTAGGGTTGCCTTCTGCTTTTTGGGCACGATGATCCCGGGTTGTGACCATCATTCCACAGGCAGCTTCACACTCACGGCAGGTGGTCATATATTGATAGGCAGTATGAGGAGTATATTCATAATCCGTTGGCGGGACCAACATGGGGATCAACTTTTCTGGCTTTTTTTCACAGCCGGCAATGACAGCGGTTGCTCCGCCCGCTCCCATGTATTTGAATAAATTTCTTCGGTTGAGGCCCTTCTTCATTCTGATCTCCTTTTCATTTTTCACTCTTCGCTCCATTAATAATGGCAGGTGTAACAGTCAAGCATGTTTGGGTTGTGATACCCTTTATCATTAACCAGTCCAATGGTAGCTTCACGTTTCGCGTTCATTTCTTTGGCGTGGTACCAACCGGCCATCGTGTTGCCAGTGCGTTTACGTTCTTTGGCACCCTTCACCTGCAGGTGACATTCCATGCACCAGCCCATAGTGCCGAAATTTTCATCTACCTGCTGGATTACATCCATTTGCCGTATATCACCGTGGCAGGCCAGACAACGCTCGTCACCTCCGGTGCGAAAAAGTGCTAACTTGCATTCCAAACTTCTGGATGCGTTTTCAGTGTCACATCCTCCACCGGCATCATCTAGCAGACGGTTGCTGTCAGCATTTATGTGTTCTTTGTGAGGGAAACGAACAAAATCCGGTACGTCATGAATCTTAACCCAAGGAATTGGTTCCTTTTTCGACCAGAAATCCCGCATTTTGTTCACCTCTTTACTTTCCGGCTGAACTAATTTCTGTTCATGTGGACCATGACAGCCGACACAGGTGCTGACAGGTGGAACTCCGGAAGAAAATGAACGGCGGGCGTAAAGGTGGCAGTATTGGCAGGCAATTCCGTTTTGAACTGCATGGAGTTTGTGGCTGAAGGCGATGGGTTGTTCTTCTGCAAATACTGTGGAAGAATTCAATGCCATACATAAAGCCGATACAAGCAACCCGGCTGAAAAAGTGCGCCACAGAATAAATATAGTGTTTAGTAACATTAATGAATAAGAAACAATTTTCATAATCAAATTTAACTGTACATACGATCATGTAACCAAAGAAAGTGCAACTCCTTTTTTATTTATAATATTTTGTAAGCAGCAGTACGTTTTCTCTTCAGTGGTCAATCACAGGAGATGAAGTGAATGACCTGCTTGACAAAAGTAGGATTTAATTCTCATAATACGTGAGCTGTTCTACACTAAAAGCCACCTAATTATTTTTGAGAAAATCTGAAAGGGTCTAATTGAACTTGATTATTTCCTCACTATTTGATGCTTGGGTAAGCAATATTTCATTATATTTTTTTAATCTGAACTAAATTCTCACATGCTATCAGCTATTATCAATAAATATAAGAATTATTTCCTAATAGCTGGACTGGCGTTGTGGTTATTTAGACCCACTGGCAATGATTTTTATATTGTATTTGTTTTTTTGTACTTTATATCAATTATTTTTAATAAGCCCACTTTAATCAATAATCCACTAATTGATATAAAGGCAATTGAAATAATAATATATATTTCATTAGCATTGATAACAACAACATTATTTATGAAATTTATGTCATTCGGTTATCACTATCTCGATTTAGGGTATGACCATCATTTAAGCATAAATTTATTATTAAATAATGAATATTTTAATAAAGTATATAGTATTAGCGGGTTTGGTGATCATTTCAGCCCATCTTTTGTGCCTTTTATACATGTTTTTTATATGATATATGCAACTTCTTTTTGGTTAGTTTTTTTAAAATGTGCCTCTGTTATAATATTTACTATTCTTTTTCTGCAACTGAATAAAAAGCTAGCTCCAATAGTGTTATTGTCATATTTACTATTTTCTACACAGAATATTTCAGCCATTTTTTGGGAGTTCGATACAACCAGTTTGGTGCCAGCATTGGTGATGATTATATATTATTCAATCATTAAACGTGATTGGTTAGTTTTTTGGATAACTATGATTTTCTCTCTTGGATTAAAAGAAAATGTAGGGGTTGTGTGGATTTGCTATGGTCTATATTTTGTTTTTATTGAAAAAAAAATAGGGTTTGGATCGATCCTAGCTGGAATTGGTCTTCTCTACATGGTTATTGTGTGGTATGTGGTCATACCATATTTTGCTCAAACTACAAATAATGTTGCATCTGATATAAATCTGTTTAGAGAAATTCCTCTAAAGATAAAGTATATATTTATGGCTTATGCTCCATTTTTCTTTCTTCCATTTCTGAACTGGCGCTGGCTATTATTTACACTACCAGCCCTTGGAATTAATTTGATTGGGAAACCACCAATGTATTCCGGCAGCTTTCATTATGCTGATATTTTGACTGCATTAATTGCAATTGCCTCTCTAGTGACTTTAACTGAAAATTTTGAACGAATTAAAAACTATATATCTGAACTTAGGGTGTTAGCCTTATTCCCTATTGCCTTAATTGTTTTAATCATTCCCGAATCTCCAATGCAGAAATTTGTTCGATATTATCCTGATGAGAAAGATAGGGCAGCTTTTTTTGAACTGCACAAATTTTTGGAAGAGCATCCCACTCAAAATCTGGCTGTAAGTTCAAATATGTCACCTTTGATGGATCGTGCAAATTTTGAAATATTTGTTGATGATTCCCGCTGTAGTTTCAATAATAACGCTGAATATATAGTTTATTTTGATCAAACCTATCGAAACCAAGTTCACCTTGATGAATGTATTAAGAAGATTAAATCAAGTAAAGTATGGAGAAAAGTTAAAAAGTATCGAAGCATTGGACTATATGAGATCAGGTCATGAAATATGGTTTCTGCTCTTATGTTCAATTGGGATTCCCTGAATAATGTTTTGTCTACTAGCTAGTCTT
>JAKUUI010000159.1 GCA_022448485.1 SAR324 cluster bacterium | reverse complement strand
TTGCTTTGGTGTATCCCATGATTGAAGACTTTGAAAAAAGCTGGCTCAATATTGTCGAAATGGAGCTAAATCTGAAACGTGTAACAATTTATCCTCACCGGGCAAAAGTCATGCTGCCTTACGAATATTGTTTTGCAGGACGTATTCAACTTAGAGTGAAAGACATACAATCAGAGATTTTGCTCTGTTTGCCATTTTCTGGTCTGGAACCCCTTGTTAGTCCTCTTGAAAACAACAGGATTATTGCGCCTGAATCTATGGAATATTACTTTCCTCATGTTAAACAACATTTCATTGATATTTTGGAAAGGACAGAACATTCAGTTGTAGCCGAACTGGGGAAAGCGGACTTGAGTGAAACAAAAGGGAAGCTGGAAGTAGGACAGGTGCTGCCTTTGCATGGCCAAGACGGTCTGGTCACAATCAGGATTAACGGAACCCCTGTATTACAAGGTACTACGGGGGAATCTGACGGGCATTACTCTGTTAAAGTGACTCGCGGGATTGAAGACAAAAAACCTTCCGCAATAAAGCAAGAGCGCGAATTTAAACAAGTGGCCTGGCCTAATCAGTAATCAGAGTTATTTAATACTTTCGCAAGCCACTTGTCAGGATTCTCTCCACACTTCCGGAACAGGTCTAAACTCTCGTCTGCCGGCGTTCGTCCCTCTTTGGTGTAGAGTTCAAAAAAAGGCAATAGCCAATTTTCCTCTTTTGATCCAAGTTCCTGCAAGGCTATTTCTACCAGCTGTCTTCCTGTCTTTGCGAAGTTTGTTCGATTGACTTCTGCCTGCAAAGCATCCTTTGACACAGCTTTCTTGTACAATTTGAACTCATCCCGCGGCAAGTCCATAAGTATCGATTGTGCAGAAGAAAAAGCTGATTCATCATAGAGCAATGTTCCTACAAGTGCCGGAACCGCCAGAGCGTATTGAGGAGGCACACTGTCCACAACACGCACTTCCAGGATGTTTTTAATTCTGATGTCCGGAAACAGCATTCCTAAATGGTCTTCCCAGTCTTCCGGAGTTATTTTCAGGTCCGGATGCTTCCCCTCTAAAAGTTGCTGGAAATTCCAATCTGTTGTCTGCACAACTTCGCCTTCATGCATCAAATGATAAGGTGTAGCCTTTAATGCCCAATTTATGTAGTCCTCCAAACGGAAATTGTCACTCAAAAAAGTTTCAGGGAGTCCGGATCGTGAATTATCCGTGTTCTCCCAAATATGCGAGCGATAAGAAAGATACCCGCTGGGGCTGCCGATAATCATTGGACTATTGGCAAATAAGGCTGTCAAAAAAGGTGAAAGTCGATTCAGAAAAACAAATTTTCTCTGCAAATCTTCTATGGAAATATAATCGATGCTGACCTGTACGCCAGCAGATGCTTTCATCATCCACTGTCCGAGGGATCCGGTTTTCAGCATGTGTGGATACATTATCCTATAACGGTTTTTTGGAAAAAACGGCAATGTTTCCAAAGAATGTACCGGTTGCACGCCATGAAATAAAAGCCTTCCGTCAAAACTAGAAACCGCTTTTTTAAGCAGCTTTAAGTATGCCTGTAAGGAGCTATGTGCTTCTAAAAGAGATTTTCTTGGTGCGTCCGAGAGTTCGATTTGTCCTCCGGGTTCAACCGTTATTTTTGTTCCTGCTGGACTAATTAGTCCCAAAAGCATTTCTTTTTCAAACACTTTTTCCAGTGGATCATCACTGTCTTTAGTCAGTTCAGCCAAATTTTCCAAAACACCGGAAACTCCGGAATCGCCATCAACAGGCAACGGATGGTAAGAATCTCCCTTATGGTCATTGTTTGGAACCAACACAAAATTTTCATACTCCAAGCCAAAAAGCTGTTTGTCTGGAGTGTCGGCTTCTTTACGACAATAACTGAGAAATAGTAATTTTAAGTCATTAAAAGTCATGTTTAATTATTTTAACCAAGTGGTATTGTGTCTGAGGATTACAGAAAATCAAAAAGAAGCGATTCAAAGAAGTCCGTTAGTCATGCTTATGCTGATGGACGAAATCCAGCTAAAAGCACTAAATCCCGGCAATAACAGGCTCAGTATTACCAGCCCTATTAAGGTTTGCGAGCCATAACGGTAATTCCAGTTCTGGAAACGTCTTCTTAAGTCTGAGGGTAGAAAATGAGGGAACACAGAATTCCCGTCAAGTGGACCGAGTGGAATCAGGTTGAAGAGACAAAGATTAAAGTTAATGAAGATAAACAGTTTAAGCGGATCCAGAACTGGCACCCCAGCCAGCAGAATCAAGTTATTCTGTACTAGAAAGCTGTGCAGAAAAGATGCACCAAGTCCCAACAGTAAATTCATCATGGGACCTGCAGATGCAATATAAAAATCTGCGTTGCGGATACGGTAATTCCCTGGATTAACTGGTACGGGACGGGCATAGCCAAAACCGGCTATCAGTACCATCAAACCGCCAAAAAAATCTAAATGCACAATTGGATTTAGAGTCATTCTACCTGCCATTTTTGCCGTATCGTCTCCACAAAGATGTGCTATATAAGCATGGCCGTACTCATGGAAAGTGAGAGCAAATATCAGACAAAAAACCAGAATGATCAGAACTTGTGGTGGTAGGCTAAATAACACAGTAAATCTTGTCAGTTAGGAATTTGTAATCGGGAATATATAATTTTAACTTTAGCACATTATTCTATCAGAAATAAAAATATCTCTAAAAGATAATTTTATCACCCATGTTATTATTCCAGTTTAGTTATACTTTTTGTTGCAGTCTTTCATCTTACTTTTATCAGTCGAAAAAAGTTTAATTTCTAACAAAAACTCTTTACTTTTTTAATAAAACACTTAAGATTCAACTTTACTAATGTTTAGTTGTTCGCTAACAAATTTAGTCACACAAAACAGACTCGCGAACCCAAAAAACACCCCCATCAAAGC
>JAKUUI010000158.1 GCA_022448485.1 SAR324 cluster bacterium | reverse complement strand
AGTATTGAGACCTTCAGTAACAGCTTTGTCGGACTGGTGCGGGTTCGTACAAAAGACGGTTCTGAGGGCTGGGGGCAGGTTTCGCCTTATAATGCTGATATAACTTCGTTGGTAGTGCATCGTCAAATTGCACCTTATGCTCTGGGGGCGGATGCCTTTGATATTGAAAGTCTCGTTCAGGAAATTCCGGAGCATGAACACAAGTTTCCTGGTTCTTATTTGCGGCGGGCGCTCGCAGGGTTGGACACAGCACTCTGGGATCTACGTGGAAAAATCGAAAATAAAAGTGTTTGCGAACTGCTTGGTGGAGTGCCAAGACCTCTCAGGGTCTATGCTTCCAGTATGAGGCGTGATATTACATCGCAGGCTGAGGCGGATCGTTTCGTGCGTTTAAGAGACGAATTCGGCTATGATGCTTTCAAATTTCGTGTTGGAAAGGAATGCGGGCACGATGAGGACGAATGGCCAGGACGTACCGAAGAAATTGTCCCGGCTGTCCGCAAGGCTCTTGGTGAAGATGTGGCCCTGCTTGTTGATGGCAATAGTGCTTATACTCCGGAACTTGCAATTGGTGTAGGACGAATGTTAGAGGATCACGGGATTTGCCATTTTGAAGAACCGTGCCCCTACTGGGAACTGGAATGGACAAAGCTGGTCAAAGATGCACTTGAGCTGGATGTGACTGGAGGCGAACAGGATTGTGATCTGTCGATATGGAAACGAATGATTGAGATTAGAGCGGTTGATGTGGTACAACCGGACGTGTGCTACCTTGGAGGGCTGACTCGTACCCTCAAGGTAGCAGAGATGGCAAGCCAAGCCGGACTCATCTGCACACCGCACTCGGCCAATCTCTCAATGGTCACGGTTTTTACGCTCCATCTGATGGGATCATTAGAAAACGCAGGGCCTTATGTCGAATTTTCCATAGAAGGTGCGGATTATTATCCGTGGCAATATGACATCTATGAACCAGCGTTAGTTGCTGTTGATGGAAAGGTCCAGATTCCCGACGCTCCGGGCTGGGGAGTTGAGATCAAACCTGTTTTTCTGGAAAAAACAAAGCATCAAATTAGTTCTTTGAGTTAAGGCTGGTATATGAAAATCAAAGACTTGAAAACGTTTGTAGTCGCAAATCCAACGCCACACTTTGGAGGGCGCTACTTTATTTTCTTAAAACTCATCACTGAAAGTGGAATTGAAGGTGTGGGAGAAGTTTATTGTTCGACCTTTGGGCCACATGTTATCGTGAAAATGATCGAAGATGTTTTTGAACGGCATGTAGAAGGAACGGACCCGTTTAGAATAGAAACTCTCTGGCGTAATGTTTATGGCCGCGGCTACACTTTGCGCCCTGATGTTTCACTGATGGGAGTCTTGAGCGGTTTGGAAATCGCGCTATGGGACATTTGCGGCAAAGCTGTCGGGAAGCCGGTTTATGAATTGCTGGGCGGGAAAGTTCACGAAAAGTTGCGTAGCTATACTTACCTCTATCCGAAAACAGAAACCAATGATACGATAGATGAGCCAAATGTTTACAATGATCCGGACCTTGCCGCCGAAGTGGCTGCCGAATATGTAGCACAAGGGTTTACTGCAATAAAGTTTGACCCATCCGGACCGTACTCTGCTTTCGATCCTCGTCAACCGTCATTGGAAGCAATGGAGGGTTCCGAACTGTTTTGCAAGCGAATTCGGGAGGCGGTTGGTTCCAAAGCAGACTTACTTTTCGGGACTCATGGACAGTTCACACCTGCAGGGGCTATCAGGCTTGCACGCCGATTGGAGGCTTATGATCCGCTTTGGTTTGAGGAGCCTATTCCTCCGGAACGCCCGGAAGAAATGGCAAAGGTTGCACGTCAAACTAGCATTCCGATTGCCACCGGAGAGCGGCTGACGACCAAATATGAATTTGCCCGTGTGTTGGAAACTGGAGCCGCCTCAATTTTACAAATGGCCCTCGGAAGAGTCGGTGGAATATTGGAGGCCAAGAAAATTGCAGGCATGGCTGAGGCTTCTTATGCCCAGATTGCACCGCACCTTTATTGTGGCCCCATCGAGGGCGCGGCCAACATACAACTCAGTACCTGTTCACCCAACTTCTTGTTGTTGGAAGGTATACAACGCTGGGATGGTTTCCATGCAGAAATTCTAAAACAACCGATCTGCTGGGATTCTGGATACGTGATTCCTCCTACGCAATCTGGATTAGGAGTGGAACTTGATGAAACCGTGGCACTAGCCCACTCTTACTCAGACAAGGATCTGCATCTTGAAATGGAGGAAAATCCTATTTAATAAGTGAGTACTATTATTTTTGCATTAAAGTCCTATTTCAGATATGCAGAAAAAAGGAAACGGTTCACACAGAAGAAAAAACTATCTTCTTTTTCAAGTTTTTCAAGGTCATCAAGCCATACTTTTCTTTGGTCTTTGTTGATTAAACCCTGTCTCTCTGCATTTTTTGTGATCCATTTCATAACCTCATGAGAAAAATTACTGGGAGAATATTCAGTATTGAGGATAGGTATAGCCTCTACTTGAATTTTTGAAAAACCATGTTTTTTCAAAAGTGGTCGTAAATGGACTGGAAGATTTGGGCTAGGTACGGTGTTATCCCATGCAGAAAAAATTTGCTGTGTCAAAGAATCATCGGCACTGTTCAAGATCACTCCTCGCCAGTCTGTTTCAACAATCACAACCCGTCCTCCAGGTTTTAGTACTCGTTTAATTTCAGTAAGTACTAATGAAACGTTCTCTACGTAGAGCAAAACTTGCGTGCAGGAAACAGCATCTAAAGAATGATCTTCAACAGGCAACTTACCAGCGTCACCCTCGTAAAATTCAGTCTGTCGCATATTTTTGCAGCGCTGCTTGGCATGGCTAATCATTTCTTTATTTTGATCTAAACAGATTACTAGTCCGGAATCTCCGACCTGTATTGCCATTTCATACGCGAGGAATCCTACACCACAGCCAACATCAAGA
>JAKUUI010000157.1 GCA_022448485.1 SAR324 cluster bacterium | reverse complement strand
CGTACAGTTGGCACAGGCAGCACTGGGGAATTGGATGCCGTTTATTGGTACGGGAGAAATGACTCCTAAAGAGGCTCTGGATGCTGCTGCTAAAGAGTACATCAAAGAAGCAAAAGCGCAGGGATTTTTAAAGTAATAGATAAAAAAATCTATTAGAGCTCACGAAACTAAGCAAGGGGTCGCGCAAAAAATTTTATATCTGGCGCGACCTTTCCAAGCCTTAAGAATTAATTAATCCATGAAGCTTAAGTCTTTCTTTCAGTTCACTGCTCCCAGCAATATCGTGATGGTTACACTCATGATAGTTCCTCTGGGTTTGGCAGTGTTTATAGGCCTCAATCGAGTCAGTTACAGTACTTTCAAAAAACCTGTTTTCGTTGGGTTATTAAATTATCTGGAGGTGCTATCAGATCCAGCTTTCTGGGCTGCAGTTCGCTGGAATCTCTTGATTATCATTGTTGTGGTTCCAGCGCACATCATTTTAGCCTTCATTGCGGCCCTCATCCTTGACCAGGTCAGTGGCCGGTTACGTGGCTTCTACCTAGCGGCAATGCTGCTACCTATGATTGTGGTACCTGTTATCGGAACCGTTGTATTCAGACAGTTGTTCGATCCTTCCGGATTGATTGCCTGGTTTTTAAGAGTCTTTGTTGGTGAGAGGTTTATTTTTACTGAGACTTCTATGAAGGCGCTGATACTTATTCACTCAACGTGGATCTCCACTCCGTTTGCGCTTGTTATATTTTTTGCAGGTTTGCAAATGCTACCACGAGATTTAGTCGATGCAGCCTCTATAGATGGCGCAAATCGGCTTCAACAGATCCGGCACATCGTTATTCCACAACTTCGCTCGCTCTTCCTTCTGAATGCTATTCTTGCAGTTATGGACTTCCTTCGTCTGTTCGATAACGTTTTCGTCCTGACAAGGATGAATCCGATATTCCATGCAGACACAATGCAGACCCACCTCTATAGAATCGCGATAACTGTGAAGCGATTGGGTAAGGCCAACGCTGGGGCCATCCTAACCGTGGTCATTATCATTATAGTTCTGATCCCCTTCTTAATATTTATGTACCGCGAACAAATCGAGGAACGTTAATATGCAACCGATTAAGAATCCGCTTGGCAGGGTCTTCATTCACCTTTCGATATGGGTATTCGTGCTCTATAACAGTGTCCCATTCGTTTGGACATTACTGCAGTCACTAAAAACCAAAAAGCAGGCCAACGCACGCACCCCTTTGTTCTGGTTCGAACCTACCTTTGAACATTACAGCGAACTGTGGCTGGATAAGGTCCCGGATAACTTCGCGGTACTCGTATTTGGGATTATCGCTATCTTCGTGACGCTCATACTCTTTTCAGTCTTAGGTAAACACCTGTCCATTTCTTCCGTGGTCGTTAAATTGATTATTTTGGGGACGATAGTTCTTACCCTTTGGTCTATTCCCTTGTTCGTGAAAACTGCTGAATTCTATGATTACTTCGTGAACACGATCATCGTGGGCGTAGGAACAGTCATCATCTCAATCGGCATTGCCAGTCTGTCGGGATATGCGCTGTCGCGTTATGTCGGGATTGCTGGGGTGGTACTCATAATCCTGGCGCTTGCCTTTAGATCTCTTCCGAGGATGGCATTTGGACTACCTTACTTTTGGATGGGACAGATCAGTGGCTTGTATGATTCGAATTTCTTGGTAATCATCGCCCTGGCCGCGGTAAATCAGCCTTTCGCTATCTACATGTTGAGGAGTTTTTTCATGGATATTCCTCGGGAGATTGAGGAGGCGGCCATGATCGATGGTGCCTCCAGATTTGAGGCCTTTATCAGGGTGATTGTCCCGATCATGTGGCCGGGAATTATTGCGACTTCTCTGTTCACGCTGGTACTGGTCTACCATGAATTCTTGCTGGTGAGAATTCTCACCCTGAAAAACTGGACGCTTGCAGTTGCGATGCAGCAGTACCTCGGGGGTATCAGTGACTCCGGCTCGCTCCCCCTCAAGTCAGCAGCAGCCGTTTCGGCCGCTCTCCCGCTCCTGATTGTGATCCTCTTCTACCAGAAGCATTTGATAAAAGGATTGACTGCTGGGGCAGTGAAAGAGTGAAACTGTAGGACAAATACGAAATAAATCATTAGAACGATTTCGAAAGTAAAAGCTGTGAGAAAATTTCACAATGGTGCTTAAGTGTCAAATTTTTTTAGGAAGATAAAAGAAGAAAATAGTACGTCAAAAAAACAGATTTTCTACCAGATAGTTTTAATTGAATTCCTCAAAATCAAGAAAAAGAATCAGACTAATTTATTAAGTTAGGAGAGAACACATTATGACAAAAGTAAAACTATTAGACAAAAAACTTGAATCTAAACCACTCTCTAGAGAACACATGCCAACCGACTATTCCATATCTTTGTCGGAGTACACAGGAAAAGGAACCCAAAATGAGAAAAGAATACCAGATGATTTTGGAATAAAGCAGTCATTGGAGGGATTTGATGATACTTACCAAAACATTATCGATTATATTGTAAGAATTACATACAGGATATGGGAGGATCGTGATGTCGAATATATATTGGACACTTACTCAAGTTTTTCCAAAGTTTTTGATGATTATGGTCTGCAACTCGGTAACCAAAAAATTGTAGATGATACCCACCACACAACCGGAGCATTTTCAAATATTAAATTGATTGCCGATGAAATAATTTGGGCAGGTAATGATGAGGTAGGATTTCACACTTCACATCGGACGATCATTCGAGGAACAAATGACGGTCCAAGCAAGTACGGGCCAGCAACTAACAAAGATATCGACATCCTTGTCATTGCTAATTGTGTGGCGTTGGAGAACAGAATTTTCCTGGAACACGTTTGCTATAACACTTCCAGTATGCTTCTACAGTTGGGAATGAATCTTGATGATATGGCAAAAAAGCTTGCTGCAACTGCACCACTAGGATGGCGTCGTGATCAAAAAACATGTAACGATTTGAAGAATGCTGCTCGTCGT
>JAKUUI010000156.1 GCA_022448485.1 SAR324 cluster bacterium | reverse complement strand
ACTGCAATCTTGACTTCACTTATACGGTCAACACCAGTCTGCGCTCAGAATGCGGAGATACTCCCTGTGTAGAGTCCTTTCCGAACGACAACAGCACGATCCGCCCGGTTGGAATCGTTGTTGCTATGGACACCTAAGAATGCATTGCCTGTAAAGCCTTTGCCCGGAAATGTGTGCATGACGCTATTCGCATCCCTGTGAATACGAACATCACGGAAAAATGCAATTTGTGTCATCACCGGGTTGAACACGATCCTGTACCTGCCTGTGCCGACAACATCTGCCTCTCTCATTTCATCTACTTCGGAGAAGCAGATGTTGTGCGATAGCAAATCGCGGAGGTGCAAGATCGGCGGAACAGGGATGTCGCATGATTTAACTATTTACCTTCGACAAAAGTCAAAAAAATCCCATCCTACTTTTACTTCTAAGTAATTTTTAAAATAGAAAACCCAGAAATAATTAGTTAGCGGTACATTATTTGAACTTTTGTGTACTAAAAGGAAATTGTAGTAAATTTATGAGAAATATAATGTTGAACCCCACTACTGTTTTGTGCTTAACCGCAATCAGTTTTACATGTATCTCATGTTCACCTTCACGTGCCTATTTAAAAAATCAAACGTATCCTGTCGAAATAACAACCACTACGAAAGGTGGTCGATATAAAGTTGTGGATACAGGCCAAAAGGAATTTTTCAATAATTCTAGGATCATTCCCAAAACGTCTGAGGGTCAACCTTTTTACGGTCAGGATGCACAATATATTATGAATGCCCCCTCTTATATAGACAATGGAGATGGCACCATTGCGGATCAGGTTACAGGACTGATGTGGCAAAAAGCATATAAAGTGATGACGTATGAAGAGGCAGTAGAAAGGATAAAAACATTCAATTTGGCAAATCATATGGATTGGCGTATTCCAACCATAAAAGAATTGTATTCCTTAATGTTGTTCAGTGGGGTGGATGTAAGTAGTAAGGAGATGTCAAAACTTCCTAATGGCAAAAAACCTTTTCTTGATACGAAATTTTTTGATTTCGATTATGGTTCTAATGGAGAAAGAGTGATCGACGTGCAGCTTCTCTCCTCCACCATGTATCGAGGTACAACAATGGGGGGAAACGCAACTGTTTTTGGAGTTAATTTCGCAGATGGCCGGATCAAGGGATACCCCCTGCTAGATCCGCGTTCACGATCGGGGAAAAAGTATACAGTGCGTTTTGTACGTGGCAATCCGGAATACGGTAAAAACAATTTCAAAGACAATAAAGGTGGAACCATTAGTGATTTAGCTACTGGTCTTATGTGGCAGCAGTCAGACAGCAAAAAAGCAATGTCTTGGGAAAAATCTTTGTCTTGGGTTCAACAGAAAAATAGTGAAAATTACTTAAACTACAGCGATTGGCGACTGCCCAATGCAAAAGAAATACAAAGCATCGTAGACTACAGTCGCTCACCACAAACAACTAGTTCAGCAGCGATTAATCCTTTATTTGAGGTCACTCAAATCAAAGATGAAGGTGGTAAAACGAATTATCCATTTTATTGGTCTTCCACAACCCACAAACACATTTCTGGTGGACATGCAGCTGTTTATGTATGCTTTGGAGAGGCATTGGGTTTTTTTAAACCCCCGTTCTCCTTTGGAAAATACAAATTACAAGATGTGCACGGAGCTGGAGCACAACGCAGTGACCCAAAAATCGGAAATCCTGATGAGTTTCCATATGGTCACGGACCGCAGGGTGATGTGATTAGAATCTATCATTATGTGCGATTGGTGAGGAGTTATTGAAAGGAATATGTTTCTCGATGTGGTTTTAGGCATTAACTAAACAATCTAAAACCAAACTACTTATAGTCTGACTGCTTGCATAATAATTGAATGAAAATCATTTGAACAATCTCAGTATCAAAACACAAAAATATGATTAAAACTTATTTTAGTTTCTCAAATTGGATGAAGGAGGACAATGAATGATTGGAACATCTACATCATCCTGCTGAATTGTGCCTATACAATTTGGTTGGCTGCTTTCATTGCAAAAGATATAGCCTGGTTGAGGAGAATTACCATCGCAGGCAATCTCGTAGTTCTACCCTACTACTATTTTTTCTTTGAGCCACCTATGTGGAACCCCATCTTCTGGGTTTGTATTTATACTGTGATCAACCTGGTGATGCTCTTTCTGATTTACCTGGAAAGTAGGCCCATCAAACTCAGTGATATAGAACAGAAGATCTATGAACTAACATTCAAGTCCCTCGAACCAAGGATATACAAAAAATTGATTGATCTGGGTTCCTGGGAGGAGCTCCAACCTGAGGTAGAACTTGTCACCCGTGATTCGGTTTTGGACAGCCTGATGCTTGTAGTAGACGGGGAGGCAGAAGTGATACTCAAACATGGTGAACACCGATACATTCCTACAGGCGGATTCATAGGTGAGCAGTCTTTCATCACCGGTGGAAAGACCTATGCGGACGTCTCTACTGGCAAGGAAGCAACTACGATTCTACGCTGGAATAGTGAATCATTACGGAAGTACCTTGCAAATAAAGAGACTCTTAAAGACGCCGTCGATCTCATCATCACTGCCGATCTGATCTATAAGCTCAGGAGCATTGAAGAGGAGGTTGATGAAATTAGACATTCCCAAGATTTGGATGTCAGCTTAAGCCACAAACCCTACTCAACTCATTCTACTAGTAAAAAAGACAATAATATGGTAGATCGACCGAGATAGAGGTGCGCAATCTATCTTATTGTATCTGCTTCTTTTCTAAGCATCATTATCTAACATGCACCATTGTCTGCGATTAGTTTCTTAGCAGGTGAGGAGTCCAAGAGCTTCCTATTATATCAGTGACTTAAATACAGTGGTATATATATTGCTGATAGTTAATTAAGCCTGGTATAGGACCGGGAACTTTCGATTAAAAGGCCTGAAACTTCAGCCCCATCTTTCCGGCAAAATACATGCCGCAAATGAGGCTTAGATGATGGAGCCTTTAGGTTTGAGAA
>JAKUUI010000155.1 GCA_022448485.1 SAR324 cluster bacterium | reverse complement strand
TCCTAGATTAATATAGTCTTCATGAATTTGTCTCAAAATTTCAGGATGACTTAGGGCCGCTGCACCGTTCCAAGCGTTTTTGTGCTGAGGTACTCCTCTACGTTCAACTTCTGTACCAGTAGCGCCATCTATTAGAATGCATTCTCCATCCTTAGCTCTTTTCATTAAACTACTGTATCTGTCCATAAATTGCTCCTTTTAAGTAATTGAATTATATTTGTAGACGCTTATGACTGGGATCGTATGGCCCAGCTGCAATAACCTCTGCCGGTACCAACTCTCCTAGGAGATCTAGCGTAAACTTGGCCCCGATCTTGGACTTAGTAGGGTCTACAAAGGCATAGGCTAAATTCATGCCAACACGATGACCCCAATCTCCTGAAGTGATTGTACCGATCACTTTGTTTCCGTCTATTAACGAGGCTCCACTGTGAGCAGGTGCATGGGTACAGTTAATCTTGAGGCTTACTAGTTTCTGCTTTGGTCCTTCTTTGAGGCGCTTTTCAAGGACCGACTTGCCGATAAAATTGCCTTTGTCTAAAGTTACGAAACGATCAAGTCCAGTTTCAAAGGGATCAAACTCAGTTAGCAAATCAGCCTTCCAAGAAAGAAATCCTTTTTCCATACGCATAGACTCAACTGCACGCGAACCAAAGAGCTTCATTCCATGCGCTTCACCCACTTTTCTAAGTGCAAGATATGCCGCATAGAGTGATTCATTTGGCACATGGATTTCATATGCCAGTTCTCCAGAAAAGCTGACCGACATGACGGTAGCGGCTGAGAAACCAATAAAGCATTCTCTGACACTAAGCCATGGAAAGGACTTTTTACTCCAATCCTCCCTGCTACAAGCTGAGAGGACATCTCGAGCTTTTGGTCCGGCTAACAGCAAGATTGTTTGATCGTTTGTTAGGCTTTTAATCTGTACTTTCTCGTTGTAATTAATATGCTGAGTTAACCAATCGATATCATGAAATTCTGATGCCGCGGCCGATCCATACCAAATCCGATTTTCACCTCTATCTGAAGCAGGGATATTGGCAATAGTTGCTTCACTTTTCACCATTCCAAAATCGTTGAGTAGGTATCCCAATCCAACTCGACCAGGTTTGCGAGTTACAGGTTTACAAAACATTCGATCCAGGAAATCATAAGCGTCTGGGCCTGTAATTTCGAAGCGATTAAATCCATTCACTTCACAAAGCCCAACATTATCTCGAACATTTTTGACCTCGTCTGCAACTATGTCAAATGTCTCATCGAAATGAAATGTAAGTGAAGGATGAAAGTCAGCAGAAGGTTTAATATATTCAACCCTCTCCCATCCATTTACGACAGTAAACTCAGCGTTTTCAGCTGCTAAAACTGCTGTTAAAGAAGTAGATTTAGCTGGGCGGCCTGCTGGGCGATGTTCATGTGGAAAATGGAAACGAAATTCATTTTGATAATCTTCTATGGCTTTCAATGAGGTCAATTCAACATTGGCATGTGCCGTGAATCTGCGTGGATCAATGCACCAGGTATCATAACAAGCCTCACCATGAACAATTTGTTGGGCAAGTAGCCAACCATGTCCACCACCTTCACCCAAACCTGCACGAAGTCCAATAATGCAGTAAGCATTTCGCTTACCAGGAATAGGTCCCACAAGTGGAGCGCCATCAATTGTGTAGGTAATTGGCCCATTAATAATACTGCGGATGCCTGTTTTTCTAAGAATAGGCATGCGAGCAAAGGCTCCTTCCAGAACATCTGCCACCCGGTCTATGTCGTCTGGGCATAGCGCATTAACAAAGCTTGGATCGATTCCATCCATCCCCCAAGTTTTACAGTTCTGCTCATAGAAACCGATCAAGAGCCCATTCTTTTCCTGGCGGCAGTAATAATCAGAAATCGGACAACGCAATAGAGGCATCCGCTGACTTGCCTGCTTAATTGCAAAAATATCTTCGGTTAGGAAATATTGATGCTCCATAGAGGCAACTGGATGGTGTACGCCCATCATTCTCCCAACCTCATTGACACGATAACCACAGGCATTAACGACGATATCGCAGTCAATATTACCTTTTTCTGTCTGCACATCCCACTCTCCATTTTCATATTGTTTGAGAGCAATTACAGGTGTGTCAGTATAGACTTCTGCGCCAGCTTTACGGGCCCGCCTAACCAAAGATTGGCACAATTGGTAAGGGTCAATATCACCGTCAAGCGGATCCCAAAGACCTCCAAGTAGATTGTCCGTTGATATCAAAGGGTGACGGTTCAGACATTCTTCAGCATCGATTATCTCAAAGTGAACATCCATACCTCGTGCCATAGAGGCAAAATGACGATAACCTTGCATTTGCTCTTCAGTATTTGCCAAACGAATACCACCGTCCCCATGGTGATAGTTAATCGGATAATCTGGATCATCGGACAACTCTTTGTATAGGTTTATGGAATGAGTTTTCAGTCCAACCATTGTCTGATTCATGCCAAAATTCGTAACTTGTGCAGCTGAATGCCATGTAGTGCCACTAGTGAGTTCATTACGCTCGATTAAAACGACATCTGACCAGCCTTCCTGGGTGAGGTGATACAGAGTAGAGCAACCCGCAATACCACCACCAATGACAACGACTCTAGTTCGTGATTTCATATACGGAATTATATAGATACAAATTAATGCAGCAAGAAAAATAGAAATCCTCTTGCAGAATGATTTGAGTGGTGGAGGGACAGGGATTTGAACCCTGGAAGGGTATAAGCCCTTGCTGGTTTTCAAGACCAGTGCATTCAGCCGCTCTGCCATCCCTCCGGAAGATTGGTATGATACAGTTTTTATCAATAAAGTAAATAAATATACATAAAAAAACCACGCAATTTTGCGTATAATTTCCCTTTTTTAGAAATTTATTGGTAGTCGTTATGGCAAAAGTATGTCAAGTTACTGGTAAGCGACCTTTGAGTGGTAATAATGTTTCGCATGCACACAATAAAACACGCCGTCGCTTTTACCCAAATCTGCATACTCATCGTTTTTGGGTGGAAAGTGAAAATCG
>JAKUUI010000154.1 GCA_022448485.1 SAR324 cluster bacterium | reverse complement strand
GGAAATTGTTGTTTTCAACTCCTTCCTAAAAAAAAGATGCAGACAAAGGTCGGGAGATGACTGGTCTCTATTAAAGCGTGCAGGAGTGGAACAAGCTCTTGTCAAAAAAGCTTCCAAATTATCCACTCAATTTGAGTTTTTTTTTTTCTTTTACTAGTTAATCCTTGTAAACTCAGAGGATCATTAGTTTATTTTCAGCCTTCTGTAACTTTGCTTTTTCCATAGGTGAAAAATTCGATGTACTGTTGTTTTTTTGATGTTGATGGTGTTTTACTGGACTTTGAAGGAGGCTTCATTAAGGCAATCAAAGATTATTATCAGTTAGATATCCCGGAAGACTTTCAAACGGAAAGTTTCTGGTTTTCAGATTTGCTGACAAAGGAACAAGTTCATGAAGGATGGTACAATTTTGTCCATAGTCCTGAATTTGAACAACTCCGGCCTATGGTAGATCCAGAACAGTTCAACGCCAAATTTGGGGCATATCCTGTGCATTTTATCACAAATATTCCACCGGATTGTCTGGAGCGAAGAAAAACAAATTTACTAAATGCAGGATTCAAATTTGACTCTGCACACTGTGCCGGTTTTGTAAATTATGATGACCATCCAGCACAGACAAAAGCGGATGTTATTCGGGAATTGCAGCAAGAGGAAAAAAAAATTATGTTTGTGGACGACCATCCTGACAATTGCCTCAATGTGCGGGAATCTTTTCCTGAAGCAGAAATATGGCTGATGTCCCGGCCATTCAATGATGATTTCAAGCATCCGGAAATTCTCCGGGCCAGGAATTGGGATGATGTGCTTGGACACGCTGATACTCCTGTCACTCGCTGATCAAACTTACCTGGACCATCTGGATGTTCCAGAACCGATGACGCTCCATTCGGTTCTTGATTTATGTTGACTCAGATGTGTTCATGTTTTCCACTAAATTCTTACGATACTACTTTGTAGCAGCTGTAATTGCACTGCTATTGTTTGTGTCGGGCGCTTCTGCTCAGGAAGAAACAGCAGCCGCATCAACTGGAGGTAAGAACGCTGTCTGGCGTATTGGGTTTTGGGAGATTCTGCATCAAACTTTCAGCAATGATGATACACACCCATTTTATCAAATGACAGGTACCAACCGCTTCAAAGGAGGAAGTGGTTTTTTTGGATCCACCGTTTTTGAACCGGGGAGGAATTTATATCCGAATGTACACCATAAAAATGAGGATGGTCACAGCGATAAAGATGGTTTTTTAACAAAGTTATTCAGTAATATTCCATTTCTGAAGGCTCTGCCTACTTTTTCCCTGGAATACATTCTTCCTACAAATTATTTTGTTGGCATTGGCTTGACCTTCGCCTACACAAATATTTGGCTTGATGATGAAAAAGCCAGGTCCGCCACCATTGGAGCAAATCCATCTTATGCAACTCCTCTTTTGAGGCTGGCCTCTCATTTCTATATGTTTTCTGCCTCGATCCATCCTTTTGGAGTGCCAAAGACAGAAGATATGGATGTTTTTATGGGATTCGGCATGTCAAGGGTCGAGAGTACTCTGAAATATGGAATTCGTGCCAATCCAACAATTGTTGGAGCGGAGGTCACACAGACTAAACTCAGCGGATCAACAGGTACCATGCCCTTTCGGCGTATGGGAATTGCGTCCGGTGGTGAAAGTTTTGGTTTTATGCTGGAATTCTTATTTCCTGGTAAAAGTGAAATCATAGACAATCCGTTTGCGACCGATACCATCATAGATTCTACCATCTATAACTCAACTTATAATGATCGTGGAGAATCATTACCGTCCAAGGTAGGAATGGCCGGCGGAATCACGCGTGTTTCATGGACGTATTCCTTTTAGGAATAAGACCTATAAAAACAAGAACAACATAAAGTCTATTAAAAATATGAAATAACAGAATATTTTGTATTTTATAGTTTTCTTGTTTGTTTTTTATTTTTGTTACTTTGTGTTTTTTTGTTACTCATTTGTTACTCATTATGCTATTATGACAAGCAAGATCAGAATAAACGTAAACAATAGTAACCACAAAGGGCAGTATGAGCGTCAAATTGAGAAAGAAGAAAATAGCAGGCGGCAAGATTAGCCTGTACCTCGACATTTACCACAACGGTCAAAGGCAGTATGAATTTTTGAAGCTTTACTTATTTAAAGGAACTAATACTGCGACCAAAGTGGCAAACAATGAAACACTTGTACTTGCTGAAACAATCACTGCAAAGCGGCAAATTGAAATCAATCATTCAGAATATGGTTTAATACCAAAATTCAAAAAGGAAGCTGATTTTGTTGAATACTTCAAAACAATAGGCAAAAGGAAAGGCCGTTCAGTCAAGATATGGAAAAACACATTGAACCACCTAAAAACATTCACTGGTGGCAAGGTTGCATTCAAAAACATAAATGAACGATGGCTTGAGAAGTATCAATATTTTTTGCTCAAACAAGTTTCAAGGAACTCAGCACACACTTACTACTCAAAAATAAAGGCGGCACTCAATCAAGCAGTTCGAGACAAAATCATCCAGAGCAATCCATGCAACCGAGTGCAGAATATCAGGAAGGAAGATACTGAAATCCAATTCCTCACTTTTGAAGAAATACAAGTTCTTTCCAGAGCCATCCCGAAAACCGAAAGCGGTAAGGAAGTTGCCAGAATGTTTTTGTTTGGTTGTTTCACTGGTTTATCACTTGCTAATCTGGAAACGCTCACTTATGAACAGATTGAAGGCGAAAGCGTCAAATTTTTCAGAACCAAAACTGAAAAATGGATATATTTTCCTCTAAACAAAACAGCACTTTCGCTGATAGGCAATACCGTCAACAAGGAGCCAAGCTCTAGGATATTCAACACACCTCAACGTAGGCATGCTACCCGTCTTCTTAAAAAATGGGGGGAACAAGCCGGAATTAAGAAAAACATGCACTATCACATTGCAAGGCACACTTTCGCAACCTTAAGTCTTACTAGTGGGGCAGATTTATACACAGTCAGCAAATTGATAGGTCACAAAAATCTTTCGACAACTCAGATTTATGCA
>JAKUUI010000153.1 GCA_022448485.1 SAR324 cluster bacterium | reverse complement strand
ACCCTCGGCATATAGCACATCGAAGGCATCCCGAAGATATGCAAAAAACTGCTCTCCTGAATTAAAACCCTGTGGGCTGGCAAATCGCATATCGTTGGTGTCTAGAGTGTAGGGAACCACCAAATGAGGGTCTCCTGCAGGGGTTTCTACCCAGTAAGGCAAATCGTCCGCATAAGAATCGGCATCGTATAAAAACCCTCCGGCTTCCTGTACCAAACGCTGAGTGTTGGAACTGGTGCGCCCGGTGTACCAACCCAAAGGTCTGCTCCCCGTAACACGGGTATGGATATCAATGGCTTTTGCCATATGTTCACGCTCGATGTCTTCGGGTATATTTTTGTAATCAATCCAGCGATAGCCGTGAGACGCAATTTCCCAATCGGCTTGTAGCATGGCCTCAACAGCCTCCGGATTACGTTCCAAAGCCATGGCGACGCCGAAAATCGTCACCGGAATATTCCGGCTGGTGAAAAGACGATGGAGTCGCCAAAATCCGGCCCTGCTTCCATATTCGTAGATTGATTCCATGCTCATGTGCCGTGCACCTGCGAAAGGCGGCGCGCCGATGATTTCGGAAAGGAATGTTTCGGATGCAGGGTCTCCGTGGAGGATACAGTTTTCTCCTCCTTCCTCATAATTGATGACAAATTGGACGGCAATCCGGGACTTCCCGGGCCACTCAGGATGCGGAGGTTTTTGGCCGTAGCCAAGCATGTTGCGGGGATAATTTTCCATGTTATTTCCAAAAATTATTGGCTATATTTGCCAAAAAATACTAACCTTTATTTCAAGTCAGTTACAACATAAAATCTAATCTCTTATAAAATTTATGGACTCATATATTATCGAATGGTTAAATCTGGTTGTCCGCTGGATTCATGTAATTACAGGCATTGCCTGGATTGGCTCTTCATTTTTTTTCAATTGGCTGGACAGTCAGCTCACTCCGCCGGAAAATCAGGAACCTAAAGTGGAGGGCGAGTTGTGGATGATACACAGTGGGGGTTTTTATCAATTGGAAAAAACGATGATCTCACCCTCCGAAATCCCAAGAGTTCTGCATTGGTTTAAATGGGAAGCTTATTCGACTTGGATCAGCGGTATTTTTTTGCTCGGAATTGTGTATTACACGGGTTCCGGAGTTTATTTGATTGATTCAGAAATCGCAGATTTAAGTTATGGAATGGCGGTTAGTATCAGCTTGGGAACGATTTTGGCGTCTTGGTTAGTTTATGATTTTATTTGGGCTTCTGCTTTGGGTGAGAAAGACTGGTTTCCAGTGATGATTTCCTTTTTGCTTTTGTTTGGAATCATCTGGTGGTTTCATCAATGGTTTGGCTCACGTGCCGCTTACATTCATGTCGGGGCTGTCATGGGAACCTTAATGGTGGGCAATGTATGGTGGCGTATCATCCCCTCACAAACCAAACTGGTGGAAGCAGTCAAAGCTGGGAAAACACCGGAAGCTTCTCTGGGAATAAAAGCAAAACAACGCTCTTTACATAATAATTACATGACCTTGCCCGTCGTGTTCATTATGATCAGCAATCATTTCCCAAACACTTTTGCGCATTATTTTAATTGGGCGATTTTGATAGCGATAATCGTGATTGGAGCCACCGTACGACACTTTTTCAATCTCAAAAATAAAGGGCATTTGAATATTTGGATTTTGCCGGTGGCCATGGCAGCAATATTTGCGCTTATTTATGTGACGAAACCGGATGCCACGATTTCAAATTCACCGGACACGGTTACATTTGGAACAGAGCATATTCCGTATGCCCTAGTGCGCACTATTTTGGATCAGCGTTGTGTGAGTTGTCATTCTTCAAGGCCTACCGATAACGTTTTCAGAATTGCACCCAAAGGCATTATGTTTGACAATAACGAAAGAGTTCATGCACTGGCAACCCTCATCAAAATTCAGTCAGTTACGACAATTGCTATGCCGCTTGGAAATAAAACCGGAATGACACACGAAGAAAGGGTTATTCTTGGGAGATGGGTTGACGAAGGTGCATCCATCAAGTGAATTTAAATCTGTATACAATCAAAATAATTTCATAGGAGTAACTAATGAGTCCTATCACTACCCATGTACTTGATACCTCTCAAGGCTGTCCGGGAGCAAATATCCGGATACGCTTAGAACAACAACAAACTGACAAAACCTGGCAGGAAATAGCGTCCGGATCGACAAATTCTGACGGGCGGATTGCGAATTTGATTCAGGAAGATGAGATGATGAATTCGGGAGTTTATCGGATGCTTTTTGAGACAGGTCCCTATTTTGAGCAGCAGGGAACAGCTTATTTTTATCCGGAAATTGAAGTTCGTTTTTTACTCAATCATACGGAGCAGCATTATCACATTCCGTTGCTGTTGAGTCCGTTTGGTTACAGCACATATCGGGGAAGTTAACAGTAACGCAGAAAATGGTATTTCTCACAAAATAAATTATGCGTCTCTCAGCATTTTATTAAGCCGCAAATTTGTAATTTTCATTTGTTCGCCAGCTGCAATCTCTAGTTCTGTTTCCGGGGAGTTCTCCAGCCGAATCCGGAGCAGTTCCAGCATTTCCGATGCGCTTTTTCCCGTGGCGCAGACGATAAATATGTAACCGAATTTTTCTGCATATTTTTGATTTTCGGTTTTCAATTTCAATTTTGTCTGCTCATCTGCGGACATCATTCCGGCTTGTTCTTTGCTCGTCCAGCTTTCCGTATTTTTTGCATTATCCGGAGGTTTACTGGCACCAATTTTTGGATGAGCAGCAAAAGCCTCCAAATAATCGACTTCTCCCAAATCAGACCAAATTTGACCTGCCAACTCCAACAGATGCGATACTGACTTGTAAGGCCGAGCTGCTAACATTTTTTCAGTCCATTGGCTGGAACCGCAACATTTAAGCAGTTCAATATGTGCCTGTTTGATATCACAATGGTTCAAATCTTCCAAATTCACGTTATTACTTAAGATTAAATATGAGAAGAGTTGTTTGAAATAATTATGCTTTGATAGCTCAGAAAAAGAAGGTGGAACTTAGTTCCCAACGGTTTGCAATAGGGGTGTTTTGTCC
>JAKUUI010000152.1 GCA_022448485.1 SAR324 cluster bacterium | reverse complement strand
TACACTATGATGGGCTACATGATGTTGTTTGAACACATCGGACTTGATTACACACTCAGCACTTATGCTTCAGAAGGCGGGAATTTCGGCTATTTCACCACCAATCAAACAACTAAAAAGCTCAATGCCAAAATGTATCACGAAGCAGAGAGATTGGGTGTGAAATGGATTTTGGGCGGTGAGTGCGGTCACATGTGGCGCGTGGTGCATCAGTACATGGACACAATGAACGGCCCAGCTGATTTTATGGAAGAACCGGTTTCACCGATTACCGGTACAAAATTCCGCAATGCGACTTCAACAAAAATGGTTCACATTGCAGAATTCACCGCTGATTTAATTCACCAAAACAAACTCAAACTCGACCCCCGGCGTAACGATCATTTAAAAACGACCTTCCACGATTCATGCAACATTGCACGCGGAATGGGAATGCTGGAGGAACCGCGTTTTGTCTTACGGAATGTCTGCAATAGTTTTAACGAAATGCCGGAACATACGATTCGGGAAGAAACATTTTGTTGTGGATCCGGAAGCGGTTTGAATACAGATGAATATATGGATATTCGGATGCGCGGCGGATTTCCGCGTGCCAATGCAGTCAAGCACGTCAAAGATAAATATGACGTGAATGCGCTTGTTGCCATTTGTGCAATCGACAGGGCTAGTCTGCCACCCCTGATGAAATACTGGAATCCTGGAGTTTCAGTTTATGGACTGCACGAATTAGTTGGTAATGCATTGGTGATGGAGGGTGAAGACGAACGCAGCGAAGATTTGAGAGAAGATGAAATGGTTTATTTTGACCCGGAACGTCCGGCGCGGGAGGCCGATGAATGAAAAAATCCTAATTTTTTCTGGACTTGTGGTTTTTTTGCTTGGGGCTTCTTTCCCGTTTTGGCAAAGTATTGATCCGGATGATTTCCCCAAAGTTGCCATGGAAACCAAAGGGGAGCAGTGTGTTGCGCCTGCTGAGTACATGCGAAAAAATCATATGCTGCTGCTTAATAACTGGAGAGATTCTGTAGTACGAGATGGTGAGCGCTTTCACATCATGCCTGATGGAAGCAGGGTTGAAAAAAGCCTGACAAAAACCTGCCTGGGCTGTCATGTAAGCAAAAAGCAGTTTTGTGAGGAGTGTCACACATACGCCAGCGTCAAGCCCTATTGCTGGGAGTGCCATGTAGTACCAAAAAGCGGTGGGCACACAGAATTATCCGGAATAGAAACCGACGAAATCAAACAACTGGAACTGCTAAACAATTTACTTGCCAGAAATCAACAGTTTTCAGACAGTAACCTACAATTATTAGAAATGAAAAATGATCAATAATAGACGAAATTTTTTGAAAAAATCTGCCGGTGTTATAGCTGGTGCTGGATTAGTTTCCAGTTTTATCAGTAAATACTCCACAGGCTTTGCTGCATCCTCAAGCGAAAAAGTTGTTTCAAAAAAGAAAATCCGCTGGGGTATGGTGATTGATATGAAAAAATGTGTGGATGGTTGTGTAAAGTGCATTGACGCCTGTCATGTAAAGCATAACGTGCCGGACTTTGGCAATCCTAAAGACGAAATTAAATGGATCTGGAAAAGTGATTATGCAAAAGTTTTTCCCAGCAAAAACCAGCAATATTTGGCAGATGAGACAAGGGATAAACCATTTTTGTCATTGTGCAACCATTGCGCTGACCCGCCCTGCGTGAAGGTCTGTCCAACTGGAGCAACTTTTCAGATGGACGACGGAATCGTCGAAATGGATTTTCACCGCTGTATTGGCTGCCGTTTTTGTATGGCTGCCTGTCCGTATGGTTCCCGGAGTTTTAACTGGAGAGACCCACGACCTGCGATTGAAAATATTACTTCGGAATATCCAACACGTGAAAGCGGTGTTGTTGAAAAATGCAATTTCTGTTCTGAACGTCTGGTGAAAGGCCAACAGCCGGCATGCGTGGAAAGTTGCCCTGAAAATGTCTTAACCTTTGGGAATTTGTATGATAAAGACTCTGAAATCCGTCAGGTTTTGAAAGAAAACCCGACTATTCAGAGAAAAGCGGAATTGGGAACAAATCCTTCCGTTTTCTACATAACATAAGCCCGGGATGATTGAAAAAGCTTTAGAGGGGAAAAAAGGCTATTGGGGATGGATTGCTCTTTTATTGGCCGTGATCGCATTAGGAATTTACTCTTATTCCAAGCAGCTCAGTTATGGACTGGGGGTAACCGGAATGGGACGTGATGTGAGCTGGGGTGTATATGTTGCCCAATTTACTTTTTTAGTGGGAGTTGCCGCCTCTGCTGTTATGGTGGTACTCCCCTACTATCTGCATGATTACAAAGAGTTTGGGAAAATTGTAATCATAGGAGAATTTTTGGCTGTTTCCGCAGCAACTATTTGCTTGTTGTTTATTTTAGCGGATATGGGACATCCGGACAGAGTATTTTATGTCCTGCTTTATCCACACCCAAAATCGATGGTTTTTTGGGATATACAGGTACTGAACGGCTATTTGCTGCTCAACATTGTTAGCGGGTGGACGGTTTTAGAAGCTGAACGGAAAGGCACTTCTCCTCCAGTATGGGTCAAACCGATCATTTATCTATCAATCGTTTGGGCCATCAGTATTCACACCGTAACAGCATTTTTGTATGCCGGAACTCCCGGCCGACATCTTTGGTTAACGGCAGTACTGGCACCAAGATTTTTGGCTTCAGCATTTGCTGTAGGACCGGCATTATTAATCCTGATTTCCTACATATTACGGAAATTTGCTGATTTTGATGTGGGTGAAAAAGCAATCCGAAAACTGTCACTGATTACAACTTATGCCGCACTCGTCAATTTCTTTTTTGTTGGTGTGGAATTTTTTACCGCGTTTTACAGCAATATCCCTGGACATATGCACAGTCTGCAATACCTTTTTTTCGGCCTTGATGGTAAGAACCAACTGGTACCATGGATGTGGTTTTCGATGATTGTCGGCATCGCATCAGTCCTGATTTTTCTTTATCAGCAGCGGAGACCCTCAAGTCAGTTACTGATTGCGGCCTGCACCGGAATTGTAGTATCACTCTGGATTGATAAAGGA
>JAKUUI010000151.1 GCA_022448485.1 SAR324 cluster bacterium | reverse complement strand
AGCGGTGGGATGAAGCCGGACAGAAGTATATTTCGGATGCAGACGATGCTGCCTATGCATTATTTGAACTAGAAGGAGGAATCATTGCACAAATCAATTCTTCTTGGTGCGTACGGGTTAAACGTGAAGATCTGGTGACCTTTCAGGTCGATGGTACTTTGGGATCTGCTGTAGCAGGACTGCACAACTGTTCTACCCAACATCATGTGAACACTCCGAAGCCGACATGGAATCCTGACCAGCCTCAGACCATAAATTACTTCGACCATTGGGAACCTGTGCCTGACAATACAGAATTCAAAAATGGATTCCAATCTCAATGGGAGGAATTCCTGAGACACGTTGTAGAGGATGGCCCCTGGAAATATGACCTTTATGAAGGAGCCAAAGGGGTTCAACTGGCCGAATGTGCTCTTCAGAGTTGGAAGGAACGCCGTTGGGTGGATGTACCTGAAATAGAAGTTTGACAAGTGCCAAGCCTTTTATTACCTAAACCGGATAAAACACTTGAAACTCTTGAATTGAGTCCACCAAGAGAACTCAGCGTGGTACCTTCTGTTTTTCCACGAACGGTTTACGCCGCGGCCCATGTGGTTGTGGATCCCTTGAAAGATTATGATCCCTGGCTTGATACCAACATAGACTGGGATCAGACCATAGCCTTCAGAGAATACCTCTGGGAAAAGGGACTTGGTGTTGCAGAGGCAATGGACACAGCTCAGCGTGGAATGGGTCTTGATTGGGTTGCATCACAAGAACTAATCCGTCGTTCAATTGACGCAGCCAATTCCTGCAAAGGGTTGATCGCTTGTGGGGCCGGGACAGACCATCTGATTCCGAAACCAAACCTTACAATTGAGGAAGTTATTAAAGCGTATGAAGAACAATGCGAAGTGGTGGAAAGTCTTGGAGGAAAAATCATCCTGATGGCAAGCCGTGCCTTAACTGCATGTGCTCGTGGGCCTGAGGATTATGCTACAGTATACAACAGAATTCTTGGTCAGGTTTCACAACCTGTAATTATCCACTGGTTGGGTGAAATGTTTGATCCGGAACTTAAGGGATATTGGGGATCTACAAGTCATGATGAAGCCATGGAAACATGCCTGTCCATTTTGCAAACAAACTCTTCTAAAATTAACGGCATCAAAATTTCACTTTTGTCAAAAGAAAAAGAAATACAGATGCGTCGACGTCTTCCCAAAAACATAAAAATGTATACAGGAGATGATTTCAACTATCCAGAATTAATTCTTGGAGATGAATTCGGATATTCCGACGCACTGCTTGGAATTTTCGATGCGATTGCAGGCTTGGCAGCCGCAGCAGTTACTGCTCTGGGAATGGGGGACCATAATACATATACTGATCTTTTTGAGCCAACGGTTCCGCTCTCAAGACACATATTTAAATCACCTACCAGGTTTTATAAAACCGGTGTGGTTTTTCTGGCTTATCTCAATGGATTTCAGAATCATTTCACCATGCTTGGAGGTCAGGAAAGCACTCGATCCACACTTCACCTTGCAGAATTGATTCGTCTGGCAAACCAGGCTGGTGCATTATTGGACCCAGAGTTGGCTGTTTTTAGAGGCAAATACGTGTTGGCTTCAAGAGGTGTGGGTTCATGATTAAAGCTGAACAGATGTCGCTCAATACAGCAACTGTAAAGGAACAGTGTAATTTAAGACAAGCCATAGATTTATGTGCAAGGTATGGAATAGGTGGAATTGCGCCGTGGCGGGAAAATCTAAAAGAGTGTGGTCTTGACGAAGCCAACAGAATGATCCAGGACCAGGGATTACGAGTCAGTGGTCTATGCAGGGGCGGAATGTTCACTTTGGAAAACCAACTCTCACAGAATATTTTAGATAACAACAAAAAAGCAGTCGATGAAGCAGTAGCAATTCACGCAGAATGTCTGGTGATGGTCGTTGGAGGATTAAAACCCAATTCCAAGGACTTGATTGGGAGTCGCAAGCAAATGGAGGAAGGTTTATTCAAGACTTTGGAATACGCCAGAACCGTCAAAATGCCTATTGCAATTGAACCTCTACATCCTATGTATGCAGCAGATCGTGCTTGCGTGAACACTCTCAAGTATGCATTAGATATCTGCGATGGTATGGGTGCAGGAATTGGAATTGCAGTGGATGTCTATCATACCTGGTGGGACCCAGAACTTAAATCACAGATCAAACGAGCAGGTAAGGAACGTTTGCTTGCATTTCACCTCAGCGATTGGCTGATGGAGACAAAACACTTTTTGTTGGATCGTGGAATGATGGGGGACGGGGTCATCGACATTTCCCGAATAAGAAAATGGATGGAAAGTGAAAGTTTTGAAATGCTTAATGAAGTTGAAATCTTTTCAGCGGAAAACTGGTGGAAACGTGATCCTGACGAAGTGATTCGCATCTGTATTGAAAGATTAGCTGTTTGTTGAAAAAACTAACCTTCGATACCGTATGAAATTATGATTCTGTAATTAAACTCCCAGTTTGGTTGCGATCCAATCGGCGGATTGAGTTCTATATTTATAAGCTCTATTATTGGCAACATGCCCACCATCTTCAACAAGATTAAGCACAACCTCACCTGATGCAGTATGGGCTAGTTTGATTGCCTGCTGATGTGGAATCACCCGATCCAGTTTTCCTGCGACAACATAAAGAGGACAGGAAATTTTTTCTGCAACACCCTCCAATGACATGCGAACAGCAACTTGTCTCGCTTCCTCTTCATTAGAGCTGTTGCTGCGATGCATAAAAGCTGTTTTTGTTAGTCCAGGCAGTTTTTCGTAACATTCATTCAGGTTAAACGGTCCCGTTAGGGAAATACAGGCTTTGATACGGTCATCAAAGGCAGCAGCCCTGGGTGCGTAATATCCTCCCAGGCTGACGCCCCAGATACCGACACTATCAGAATCAACATCATCCCGCTTCTCCAACCAGTCCAACACTGATTTTACCGGAAGTTCGTATTCAGGACATATAGGCTGCTCGTATTCACTTTCACCCTGTCCGGGACCGTCAAATGCCAGGGTTGCCATACCTCGCTCAAGGAAGATAATTTCGTTTGTTTCCATTTCTTCTTTGGCACTATCGAGGCCTAATGTCATTAAAATAACTGGTGGTTTTATTGAA